>JAHCSE010000018.1 GCA_018609195.1 Patescibacteria group bacterium | reverse complement strand
TTGAGAGGAATAACGAAGTAGTTGACTGGAGATACTACGCTGGAGTTAAAGATGACGATGAAAAAATGCCAAAATATCTAAGATACTTAAATGCTATCGGTTTTAATACTTTTACTAAACCATTAAAAAAGATTAAAATTAGCGATGACGAAATCGCTTTCGAAATTCACAAAACAAATTATATTTATAAAGCTAATTTTGATGTGGAGATAACCGCTGATATTCTTTTAGACAAGTCTAAGGTTGAGGAGATTATTATTTTCAGCGGTGATAGTGATTTTCGGTATTTGGTTAAAAAATTAAAAGATGCCGGTAAAAAGGTTATCATCTATTCTTCAAAGAAAACAATTTCATGGGAATTAAAACTTGAGGCTTCAAGGATTGTTTATTTAGAGAACATTGAAGAACAAGCAAAGCGAGAATAAAAAACCCGCCTCGGCAAAGCCAAGACGGTTCTGTTAAACTATTATAATTATAGCAAAGTACACCGTCTTGTCAAGAGGTTGGGTGTTAATAACTAACCTCGGAAACTTTAAATAAATTCCCGATGAAACCACTTTCCCTTATCTCCGCCCTCTACTGGACGGTTTTTAGTTGAAAATTCAGAAAAAAAGGATAAAATAAAAAACCTCTGACGAAAGCCAAAGGTTAACCTCATTCCTTTTTTGGCGCAGGAAAAATGAAATAGGAGGCAAGCATTAAGGCTCCGAATACAAGTACTCCAAAGCCTAACAATGACCAGTAAAGTTCCGCGAAATCTTTGATCGCTGGATCATCACGATATACATCATGAATACGGAATGCCCCCAAAAGCCCAAGAAGCCAATGAAGCGCAAGACCTCCGAATGTCCAAATAATAACAGGTTCCAAACCGAACACGGCAACACCTCCTTAAAAGAACTATCGTTATCTTATTAATATCTTATCAATTCAAGAGAGCAGGTCAATTGAGACAATCTTGTCCGTCGAATCCTTGGCGAAGGCGGAAACCCTTAAGACACGTTTTTGAGTTGAAAATTCAGGGAACAAGAGGTAGAATGAAGGAAGAAAAAAAGTCTTAGCTCCTATTTGACAAGATTATGTATAACTTGGTAAAGTGTGATATAGTAAAAATATGAAGAAGTCTCGCAATCTTACAAAAATTCTATTGCCTTATGCCAAAGATAGACTATGGGTTGCTTTATCGCCCGACAGGAAAAAAGTAGTTGGTTCTGGGAAAACCCCAAAAGAAGCATTAGAAGAGACAAAAGAAAAAAGAGTTGAAAGACCAATTCTACTTCAAGCTATTCCGGATTACTCTGGATTTATCCCGTCTATAAAATAAAAATAGGTTTTTCTTATGATTTGGGAGTTCCCTTTGGGATTTTAGGTAGAGAAAATTTTTTTGATTTATTTAAAGTTTGCATAGACTATAAAAACGAAGAGGTTGAATTAAAACCATATAGGTAAAAGTTAAACTTTATATTAAAAGAAATGCCCGCTAAAGGGCTTTTTGTTTTTTAGTTGAAGATTTAAGAAAAAGAGGTAAAATAGAATTACATAATTAATTACATAATTTATTATGTAATTAAAAATTATGGCACGACGGAAACTCAGCGAAAAGAATATCAGGAAACTTATCAAAATGGGCAGGAAAAGCTACGCTGTCACTCTTCCTATTGATGTCATCCGCCGCTGGCGCTGGAGAAAGAAACAAAAAGTGGTTTTAAAAATCAATAAAAGAAGTAAAAGTATTACGATAAAGGATTGGAAGAAGAAATTAAAGAAATAAAAATATCTAGAATTTTTTAAAAACCACTCCCCTATTGCCGCTCTGCCAAGGGCGGTTTTTATTTGAAAATTCCGGGGAAAAATAAGTTTTCCACAGGGAAAACTTGACAAAATATTATGTATTTTGCTATGATAAATTTGCTGATAATTCCCGTGCGATATCAGCCACTAGTAGCACATGCTGTAGTGTTCGTAGGGTGAATCCCTCGAAAAATATTTAGCTAAGGCTAATGTATAAAATTTATATACTTAGTTTTTCTAAACGTGCGGGGAGCACGTTTTTTTCGTGCAAAAGAAAGGTCGAAAGGAATTACTCATTAATTTTCTTAATAACCATGGAATCTACACTTATTAAGTTACCCGTCGTCTCTTTCCGTCGCGTAGTAAGCCCTTATGATGAGGGTGGTGCAAAAACTTATATGGCAGTAATAAATGTTAAGGATGTACCGGAATCAATTGAAGAGTGGAGGACTTTAAACCCAAGAGATTCAAGGCTCACTTCTGGAGTAGCGAAAAAAATTTTCGAAACTTTAGAAGATAATCCTGATTCATTTTTCTTCAAGAATAGAGGGATTACCATGATCGTGGAAAGTGTTAAATTTCACAATGATAAAAATATGCTGGATATCGAAATGGCCGACAAGACGAAGAATGGTCTTTTAGATGGAGGTCACACGTTCCGTGTTATTAGAAGCTTTGTAGAGAATTTACCCGAAGAGAAACTTTCTGACTTTAATGCGTTTGTTAAACTTGAAATTCTTGAAGGGATTGAAGATATTGATGCCGTTGTCGATATCGTTGAGTCCCGGAATACCTCAACCCAAGTAAAACAGCAAAGCTTGGAAGAATTACGAAAGAACTATAGTGAAATACAGAAAATTTTGGAAGATAAAGACTACTCAGAACAGATTGCTTACAAAGAGTATGAACTTTTAGAGGATGGAAGTCCAAAGATTCTCGATATCAAAGATATTCTCTCTTATCTAGTTTGCTTTGATGTGGAAGAATTTAATGGAAGAAAACATCCTATAAAGGCTTACTCTACAAAATCAGCCGTCATCGAACATTTCAGAAGTAATAAAGATCGTATAATCAAGTATATTCCCTTATTGCCTCAGATTCTTGAGCTAAGAGATATAGTCTATCTTGAATTACCAGAAGCTTATAATAGTCAAGGTGGTAAATTTGGAAGATTAACTGGTATTACAGAGATTACAAGTAGACCAAGAATGAATAAGATAAATTTACCGTTTATTAATAAAGAATCGTCTTACAGAATTCCGAGTGGATTTATTTATCCAGTTTTAGCTGCTTTCAGAAACGTAGTAAAATGTACTGATAAAAAGTGTGAGTGGAAAACTGATCCAGTAAAACTTTTCAAGGAGCTTAAACCCGAACTTGCTAGTCGTATTGGGGAACAGGCATTAGAGTTCAGAAACCCAAATAAACTCGGGAAAGATCCTGCCACATGGGGAAGATGTTACGATTTGGTTGAGTTAGAAACCCTAAAAAGGAACTTATAATCGTAACTCTACACCAAAACAAGAAGCACGCTTGAGTCGTGCTTCTTGTTTTTTCTGATAAAGAGTTTAGTGCTTCAAGCTAAGAATTTTTTGTACAAAACCCGCTCTTGCGTAAAATGCTCGGCTTATGCTTCCGTGGCCAGGTCCCTTTGTCCTAGGTTGAACTAAAACACCTATTTTGCCGGTTAAATAATTAAATCCTTCCTCTCTGATGGTATTTTGAACTAACTCATAATCTCTTCTGACCTGCTCTTTTATTCTTCTATCTACTAAATCAAAGGTTCCAACGCTAATTAAAATTGAATATCTTTCTTCTTTGCTTTCAAATTCTCTTCCACAGATAATCAAACTCTGCAACTTTTTTAATAGATGACTGTTTTCAAAGTCGGTTGTAGCTACATCTTTTGCATTAATCATTGTAATTGCCATAGTTTCTTTTGGAATATAAGAATTACCCTGTCTCTTTAGTGGAACAACTTTCAATTCCCAAAATTCGCTATTTGGTGCTTGTTTTGAACTGAGATCTAAGCCTAAGTAACGCTCTAGGGTATGTCCAGCCCATCCCTTATTAAGCCTTCCATTTTTAAAAACGGTGACCTTATATTTATCCGCTAATTTTCTTAAATCTTTACCAATAAGTTTTTGCAGCTGTCCAACGGCTTGTTTTCGGGAAATAATCTCCATAAATTTATTTATTTTTATTTAAATCGTTAAATCTTTTTTTTGATAAATCTAAATATTTTTTCTTTGTATCAACTCCAACAAATTTGCACCCAAATTTTATTGCCGCTAAACCAGTGGTTGAACTCCCAGTAAACGGATCTAATACAATATCTCCTTTCTTAGTACTTGCTAAAACAACACGCCTTAATAGTTCAAATGGTTTTTGAGTGGGATGTTTTTTAAACTTCTTTTCCCATACTTGGGGTGTGTTTATAGCCCAAACAGATCTCATTTGTTTGCCAGGTTTTTTTAAAAAATCAGATGGCCAATCCCCCATTTTCATTAATTTATAGTTAAATAAGTGTTTGGCTTTTTTATCTTTCCTTGCCCAAATAAGAGTTTCATGGCTAGCAGTAAAATACCTCCCACTGAGATTTGGGGAAGCGTTAGGCTTGTACCATGTTATATCATTTAAAATATGAAAGCCTGCTACCTGCAAGGCAAAACCGCATTCATGTATGGAGTGATAAGTGCCGCTTATCCAGATAGTCCCATTTGGTTTTAAAACTCTCTTACAAGCCTTTATCCAGTTAAAATGAAATTCAAAATCTTTTTTTAATCCTCTACTGACATCCCATTCTCCTTTATTTACGCTAACCCTTCTGCCAGCATGAACAGTGAATCCATCATTAGAAAGGTTGTAGGGGGGATCAGCGAATATCATATGGATTGAGTTATCTGGTAATTGCTCTAATATTTTCAAGCAATCTGAATGATAGAGCACAAAATTTCCTTCAGAAAAGTGAGGTTTTTCTTTGACAGAAGATAATATTTTTTGATTTCCTTTCATAAATAGTATTCCCTACCTTCAAATTACCGCGATTTTTGGAAAAAGACAAGATGAGATCGGAGATTGAAAAAATGGGCGAAATGAGGTAAAATAAAGAAAATTTAGCTGAAGCTGAGGGAAATCAATAAAAAATACTAAAGAGTTTAGGGATTTAATGTTGGAAGATCAAAAGAAATTTTTACTGGAGTGTTTAGATAAAAATCATCTCTATGTCAACTACAGCGAGATTGATGATGAGGAGTATGGAGTGAACGAGGAGGATAAGAAGTTGAATAAAGAATTTTATAAAAATTAAATTATGCAAAATTCAATTTTTACTGTTGAACTTCCATTGATAAATAATAATGGAGGATTAGAACGGGTGAAGGCATTATATCCTGATTACGACTCTTACTACATTGTGAGCGGTTGTATAAAAGAAAGAAGAGAAAATTTTGATAAACTATGGAAAATTTATAGATCATTAGCTGATAGTAATTTTTTATCGGATGTTAAAAAGCATTTTCATCAGAGAACATGGGAGATGTATTTAGGTGTTGTTTTTATCAAAAATAACCTTGATGTTTTTTCTCCAGATAAAGGCCCGGATTTTATTATTAACAAAGATAAAGAAAATGAGATTTTTATTGAGGCAGTTGCTTGTGAAAAGGGAACAACCGAAGATGCAGTTCCTGAAATGTTTGTAGCGAGAAGCCCGGAAGAAATGGTAGTACAGGATATCCCACACGATGAAATGTTACTTAGATTAACTAACTCGCTAGATACAAAATATAAAAAGTATAAAGATTTTATAGAAAATAAAAAGAAACCGTATATTATTGCCGTTAATAAAGGAGGGTTAGAACATCCTGACCCTCAAATTCCACTAATCTTAAAATGTTTACTTGGTTTCGGATACGAACACTTTAAAAAAGTTAACGACCATTTAGTTTATGCGGGCTGGACAAGAAGGGACTATATTAAAAAGAAAGACGGAGAAAAAGTTTCAATGAAATTTTTTGAAGAAGAAAATCATAATATTGTCAGCGCTGTTATTTATTCAACCGAAACTGTCTTAAATCATCCGGAAGTTATGGGCTCAGATTGTATAATGGTATACAATCCAAGGGCTAAATTTCCAATAGACTTAGACATCTTTTCGTTTTTACAACAATGGAGGGCAGAATATAAGGAGAATGGCTTAGAAATTAAAAAAATTGAGCCCTAATTTTTAAATTATGCTCTACGAAGATTTTGATTATGCCTAAGCTTAATTACAACGACTATAATACAAGATTAAAAACTTCTTCATTGGACGAAGTTGAGCTTAAATATATTTCTGGTGGTGATATACATAAATTTATGGAATTAATGGGGGAGTTGAAGGAGATTGATGAAAAGTTTAAGCTAGAAAGAAAAGATGAATTAACAAGTAAAGATTTCACTTTAAAGGTTTTATACAATCAGTTACTGAAACCTAAAATAAACTTTGCAGAATTTCAAAAAATTAGTGAAAAAGAGATAATTGAGATTGCAAGAGCTTTTATTAAAAACGAGGAGTCATTTTTCGAAAACTACAAAGAAACCGGAAACTTTTTTAAAGATTTTCGAGTAGGCGTTGAGGAATATCTTGATAGACACATTGAACCAATGAAAGAGATAGCGCGAGAAGCATTAGAGAAAGTGCGTAGTACCGTAGAAAATATACAAAAAACCATGCCTAAAATTACTTTACCTAAAGTTTTTGATATGGCTTCTTCTGAATCGATGTCCTTCAAGCCGATATCTGTTATACAGGAAGAAAATAACTGGGAACGGCACGCTGAGCTATTGAGCGTATCAAACACTTCTTTGAAAGTTCAAAAGAATATATTAAACGAGCAAAAAAGTGCTAGTAAATTAACCAAATGGGTCCTCGTTATTGCAGGATTGACGCTAATTATTACGCTGATCAGTGTAGTAAATTCCTTGTTCGGTTTTGAGTGGATAGATAGGATGTTCAGCACTATTATAGAAAAAATTTATGCTTTACAAAACATTTAATTCAATAAAAGAATCGTTTGGACAAGATTATTTTACTCAACGGATTGATGATGAGGAGTATGGGCTGAAAGAGAAGGACAAGAAGTTAAATAGGGAATTTTATGGATGCTGACATACAAAAACTAATAGATTTAACAACAATTGTTAAAGTGGATGATAATATGTCTCGTCAAACAATTTTTGGAGACGAATACTTTGTTAGTAGATTTCAAAACGATCAGGGGCAACAAGTTAATTTAAACGATTTTGAAAATAATTGGAACAATAAATGGAAATCGTTTGGTAATAATTGGAATGAGGAAAGACAAAATTATCGTTTTTTATACGATTCATTTAAGCTCTTCTATTTCAGTTTTGAACAATTAAGATTTAATAAAGTGGCATGCATCAATGAATCTTTTGGAAATAGATTGAAAATGTTACATCTTAATGAGCTAACCGGGGTTAGTTTATACGGGATGTATCATCATGGTAAAAAATGTATTGATTTATTGAAAGCACTAAAACTCATTGATGAGAACCATAATGATTGGGAATTTTTGACAAAATTTAACGAAATGAGAAACAAACTAATTGAACATAATTACAATCCATATGGGTTAGACTTACAAATAGACCCAAAAATATGGAGTCTGGGTGCTACAGATTCTCGTTTAGAAATTCATATTCATAAGCCTGACACTGAAAGAGCGTTTGATGTTTATGTCGATTATTATGAAGATTACTATCAATTAGAAAAAATCATTACTGACATTATAAAGAAATTCTAACTATGCTCTACGAAACTTTTAATTCAATAAAAGAATCATTCGGGCAGGATTATTTTACATCGCGGGTAAGTGATGAAATAGTCCAAAATCTCAAACCGGGACCAAACGAAAGGGTCGAAGATATATTCTGAAATGATACAAATAAGTTGATCGGAATAAAAATCTAAATTAGAATAAAATTATGTTATTAGGACCATTCCCAATAACTAGGGTAGATGTTTATGTAACACAACAATCACCAGGGGTTTATCTTTTTTCACGTGATGGTAAAACCGCGGCTTATGTGGGTAGATCAGACACAGATTTAAACTCGCGAATTAAACAATCAGTACAGGAAGGGTTAGGACATACTTATTTTTGGTTTGAATATACAAGTTCATCAAAAGATGCCTATCTAAAAGAATGCGATTATTATCATAAATATAATCCAAAAGACAATGTAAATCATCCAGCGGCTCCCCTTGGAATGAATTGGAGATGCCCCGTAATAGGATGCCGATTTTCTTAGATTTTAAAATTATGACAATTATTTTAGCTATTCCTACAAAAAACGGCATAATTTTAGCATCAGATGGTCAGATTACCTCCGGAGAAATTCGGGCTCCTGGTAAAAAAATTAAACAATTAAATAAAAATTGTCTTTGGGCGGCGGCTGGCAGAGAATCATTAATTCAGCGAGTGGAAGAAAAAATTGTTAATTTACCTAATAAAGAAAATCCGTTAGGAAATATTCGAGATAATTTAGCTCAAACTGTAAAGAATTGTTCCATCGAGTTATTTGGGATAGACCAACAACCGCCTCAAGAAGAATTTATTTTTGTGGAATATCATAAGGTCCCTCGTATTCTCCATATAACAGCGAGTGGCACCCCAGAATGGATAAAAACAGGACCATTCGGAATAGGAATAGGACGTACATTTGTTCATGCGCTATTGCAAAAATATCAAGAGTTAATCCCTACGAAAATTGATATTGGAAAAGGAACTCTCCTCGCGTTTAAAGTAATAGAAGAAGCAATTGAAATTGGGGCATATGGACTAGGCTTTCCTATAGATGTTTGGCAGATTTCAGAATCAGGTGGGAAAAATTTAAACGGTGAAGAACTTGGAAATTTGAAAAATGATTGCTGGAAACTCAGAGAATTAGAAATTAAAAAATTTTTAGAAAGTGGTTACAAAAACACCTCCTCCTCAGAAAATTAAACAAGCAGTAGCAATATAATAGTTTGTGGTCCACCCCTCCACAAAAAAGCAAAAGAATTATTAGAAGAGGCCAAACAAAAGATCGAAGAATTAATTGAGAAATAAATTTATGGAACAAACTTGCAATGGATTAAATTGTAATAAAGTATACCCCAGGGATTCTGGTCGGTGGTACTATAATCTTGGTATACAGACAGGCAAAGGAGAAGTAGATGAAAAAGGTGATTATAAACTAGATTATGCTAAGATGTGCGGAGAATGCTTTGATAAGTTAAATGAAAAGGAAAAACAACGCTGGATATTTTTAGAAGAAATTAAATAAATAGAAGCAATCAATTTTAGACAAAGCATTTAAGGGAGAATTAGTGAAATAATATGAAAAAAGAATATCCTGATCTAGTAAGTCAGGAGCGTCCTACAACTTATAACTATGATAATAAAGCACTAGAGAATGAGGGCTTTAAGCACCGTTATTCTCTTAACCATAAAAACCCTACTTTAGAACAAATTTGTGCCGATTTGAAAAGTGAAGACACAAAGTACAGAATTGTGACTCCACCAGACAGACTAGAGATGCGGGATGTTTGGGTTTTAACCTCTTGACCGAGACGCGTTATTTAAATCTCATAAAAATCTCCAAAATTTAGTCCGAAGTTGAGAAAAATTTAATCGAAAACCATGAATCAAAAGGACTTTAAATAGTAAGTAAATAATTTATGGGTCTCTTCTGGCCATTCTCAAATAAAAAAATAACCAGCTCATCGCGAATCGTATTAACTGATGAATTTCGTTCCGTATTGTCTTTATTTGAAAACTCCAACGACAATTGGTTTTTAACCGGCAATGCGGGCACAGGAAAAACTACTCTTATCCAACAGTTTCGAGATAAAACGAAAAAAAGAATAGTTGTTTTAGCTCCAACTGGTATCGCTGCTTTTAATGTCGGGGGAAAAACGATACATTCTTTTTTTCATTTTCCACCCCGTATCATAACACCTCAGGTTATTGACGAGTTACATTCGAATGACAGAATTTACAAGGTCGTCGACACTATTATCATCGATGAGGTCTCAATGGTTCGAGCCGATGTCCTTGATGGTATAGACAACTTTATGAGATTAAAGGGGCGGGATAGTAGATTACCATTTGGTGGTGCTCAGATTATCTTAGTTGGGGATCCCTATCAACTACCACCCGTTGTGACTTCCGCAGAGGAACCGGTAATATCGAGAATCTACAAAACGCCATATTTTTTCAGTACAGAAGCGTATAATCATGGTAATTTTCGACTGTTAGAATTGACAGAATTTCATCGACAACATGATGCGGAGTTCATTGAACTCTTGAACTTAATTCGCCACGGAAGCGTGAATATGCGAATCCTCCAGCCAATTAACGATCGGCTTGTTAAGCCTTTCTATACACACTCTTATAAGGATCAAGGCGTTACTCTTACGACGACGAACAGAGTGGCAGATACTATCAATCAGACAGAGTTATTAAAACTCTCTGGCCCTGAATATGAATTTGAAGCCAATATCATAGGTGAATTTCCTGAAGAAAAAGATACGATTGTTCCTCGAAGTCTATTATTACGCAAAGGTGCACGTGTGATGATTTTGAAGAACACGGGAAAGTTTAATAACGGAGATATGGGGATTGTAACGAAATTGGATAAAAGAAATATTCTTATCAAATTAGATTCAAGTGGGGAAGAATTTATCGTGCTACGTGAAAAATGGGAGAATATTCGTTATGGCATTGATCCGGATTCAAATACCATTACGACGGAAATTATTGGGGAATTAGAACAATTCCCGCTTCGTCTTGCCTGGGCAATTACTATTCACAAGGGCCAAGGAATGACTTTTGATCGTATCAATATTGATTACACTCGATCTCCTTTTGTAGGCGGACAAACATATGTTGCTCTCAGTCGTTGCCGTACTTTAGAGGGGCTTACTGTCACAAAAGAACTTTACCCAAACGATATATTTGTTGATGATCGAATCGTTGATTATATGAACAGTCTACAATCGGAAACGCCATAGTTATCCTTACAAAAATCCTAAAAAAACCAAAATTTAGCCCATCCTTCGCTAAAGCTATGGATGACAAAGCCGAAGCTGAAATAAAAAATGAGCAATAATAATCAAACCCCGAAGGAGAACAAGTTCCCTACGGGGCAGGTTAAACTTTCGCCGACGAGCCTAAATTTATTCTTAGAGTGTCAACTTTGTTTTTGGCTGGGAAAGCGTAAAGGAATTAAAAGGCCACCGCCCTATCCCTATGCTTTAAACATGGCTGTAGATACTCTTTTAAAAAAGGAGTTTGATGATTATCGGGCGAAAGGAGAACCTCATCCTTTGCTTTTGGAGAATAATATCAAGGCAAAACTCTTTCCTAATCAAGATAAGTTAAATCAATGGCGCAGTAATTTTGCAGGGATACGTTATTATGATTCAGAGCTTAAAGCAACTATTTTTGGAGCGGTTGATGATATTTTAGAATTTCCAGATGGCAAATTATCTCCTCTTGATTATAAATCTACTGGTAGCAAGGTGCCTACTGTATATGATCGTTTTCAGCTGCAAATGGATGTTTATACTTACTTGTTGGAAAAAAATGGATTTTTAACCCCAAGAAAGGGTTATCTAGCTTTTTATATCGTTGATAAGGAAAACGGTTTTGGTGATAGATTACCTTTTCGAAAAGAACTTCATGAGATAGAGACAGACCCTGCGTATGTCCAGGGACTTTTTGAAGAAGCAGTGGCTGTTTTGAGAAAAAATACACCGCCTGCCCACCGTCAAGACTGCCAATTTGGCAAGTGGTTTGACCAAGCAGCCAAATTTTAGCCCCACCACTGCCTAAATAAGGATGGGGGCAAATCCCGTAGAAGAATTTAACTAAAAGTATGAATAATTTATTAAAAAAATCGATTAAAGAGCATCAAGAAACCCAGGAATTAATATACGAGATTCAAAAAATTTCTAATGAAATTAGAGTTGCATCTAAAAAAGCGATTGCCTTATTGCGCAGAGATAATATAAAAGAAAGTGAAAAGATAATTGAAAAAGTAGAAAATCTTTTTAGATTAATTAACAAAATAATTAAGAAAAATAAAGATTTGGTAAATCAAGTTTCTTATAGAGAAGCGGTCGAAGAATATATTGAAGCCATAACCTTTTATAACTTTCTAACCAAACCTGAAAAAGAAACTCCTGATTTTATTAAAGTGGGGCCAGAGGAGATAATTTCTGGAATCTGTGATTTTACGGGTGAGCTTATAAGAAGAGCAATAACTATAGCAAGCGCAGAGAATCTTGAACAGTTACTTTCGTATAAAAAAGTAATTGAAAATATTAGCGAGGAACTTACTAAGATTGGTTTTACGGGAAAATTAAGGCGAAAATATGATGAAACAGAAAGAAATCTAAGAAAAATAGAAAATATTATATACGACATTAAATTAAAAAAACTAAAATAAAAAGTCAGCCAACTTTTAGCCCATCCTTCGCTAAAGCTATGGAATGGCAAGCCCGCCACTACCTAAAAATAGGTGTGGGGGTTGAATCAAGTTCTGGAAAAACTATAATTAACTTGGGAGAGGGCAGGTGGTTCTCCGGACCCTCAAACGTTCCCCTCCTTGGGGACTCAGACGTGGCGCGATGCAGAACGGTACCTCTCTACCTCATCGTGGTCAGATACGGGAGGCTCACCTCAGACAGAATCGCCTCCCCTCTCCCTTCAGCTCTTTCCAGCTCTTTTCGCCAAAAGGCCCCCTCTGGGCTTTTTTGTTTAATCGCCAAAAAGGCGATTTTTTGGTAGAATAATCCAGTGAAAAGGAAAATAATTTTTGATGAAAGGTGTTTGAAGTATGGGAAGGGGTATATTGAGAGTCCAGAGAGGGTCAAAATAGCTGCCAAAATTCTTAAAGAGAAAGGATATGAGTTTTTAAAACCTGAATTAGCTTCTGAAAAAGATCTTCTTTTAGTTCACGAAACAGATTACATTGAAAAACTCAAAAAAGGAAAGATAGAAGACACAGATACGCCAGCCTATGAAAATATTTACGAATATGCAATGCTTTCTGCGGGAGGTGCAATTTTAGCTGCTAAAGTTAGCGGCTTTTCTTTAATGCGACCTCCCGGCCATCATGCCGGAAGAGCAGGTTTTGCTCTCGGCGTTCCAACCAGAGGATTTTGTTATTTCAACAATGTCGCTATTGCTGTTAAATATTTGGGAAAGCCGGCATTAATTTTAGATATCGATGGCCATCATGGCAACGGCACAGAAGAAATTTTCTTTGAAGATTCCAAGGTAATTTATTTCTCTCTTCACAGATCCCCTTATTATCCAGGAACTGGTTTTGAATCAAAAGGGAATTATTTTAATTTCCCATTAGAGGCTGACTGTGGTGAGGAAATTTATTTGAAAACTTTACAAGAGGCTTTGAGAAAAATAGATTTTAAGAAGATAGAAATTATCGCTGTGTCAGCTGGGTTTGATGCTCATGAAAGGGATTTGGCTTCTTTGGGGTTGACAGGAAAATCTTATCGGAAAATAGGAGAAGAGCTTGCAAAATTGAGAAAACCTACGTTTTTTGTTTTGGAGGGAGGGTATGTCGGTAAAAATGTGGGAAACGATATTGATGAACTGCTCCAAGGATGCAAGACTGTGTGAATCCTGAGAAGCTAAAAATCGCCGAAACGGCGATTTTTTGGTAGGATGAGAAAATAAAAGCCGGATTTGACATAATTTTTGAGGAATCTATAATTAAAATATATGATGAGGCAATTTACCGCAATTTACAAAAAACATGGAAAATGGTATTTGGGCTGGGTAGAAGAAATTCCAGGAGTTAATACCCAGGGAAAAACCCTTAAAGAGGTAAAAGAGAATCTGAAAGACGCGCTTTTGTTAATTCTGGAGACTAATCGGACTCTTAATAAAAAAGAAATTGCCAAAGGGAAAGTTATTCGGGAGCCACTCTCAATTTCTTTAAAATGAAGTGAAGGGATTTAATTAAGCACCTTATTAAAAATAGATGTATTTGTATAAGGGAAGGCGCAAGACATAGCGTCTTTTTTAATTCCCTAATGAAAAAAACATCCACTGTTTCTCGCCACAAAGAAATTGATAATTTTTTAGCAAAGAAAATTTGCCAAGATCTTGGTATAGAGCCGCCAAAAAGAAAATAAATAAAAATCTATGATAGTTTTGCTTTATAATATTCGGAGTTTGCATAATGTGGGTTCGATTTTTCGAACAGCTGATGCTGCCGGTGTTGAAAAAATCTATCTTTGCGGAATTACACCTGCCCCTTTTGATGAACTCGGTCGCCCTCGCCAGCAATTAATAAAAGTATCTTTGGGAGCAGAAAAATCTGTTCCGTGGGAGAAAGTGAAATCTACTGCCCGCCTTATTGATAAAATCAAAAATGGACCTGCTGGCAGAGGTTATAAAATTTTTGCCATTGAGCAAAGTAAGAAATCAATCCCCTACTACAAAGTGAAACTATCAAAATCAAATTTAGAGAGAGCAGCATTGGTAGTAGGTAACGAAATAAAAGGTTTACCCTCATCAATTCTTCAAAGAGCTGATAAAATATTAGAAATTCCAATGAGGGGCAAGAAAGAATCCCTCAACGTAGCAGTCGCCTTTGGTATAATTACTTTTTCTTTACTTTATTAAGTGAACCAAGAATAAAGAGAACCCAAAAAATCGCCTTGTGGGCGATTTTTGGTAGAATGAGAGTTTTTATTTAGCCTTCCTCTTGACTCAAGTTCTGAAAAAATTATAATTAATTTGGGAGAGGGAAGGTGGTTCTCTTCAACCAGAGGTCTCGAAGCGGGAAGGATGGAAGTTGGCTCCATGGCGATGCGCCAAACCGGTAACCTTCCTTTATGACCTCGGCGGGGTGTCTCACCCCGGGATCGCTTTCCCTCTCCCCCATTAGCCCTTTTTGCCAAGGCCCCTTCAGGGCCACCACCAAGCCCCCAGGCAAAGCATTGATGTAATGCTTGGGGGCTCTTTTTTTTGTGGCGACCCCGCACAAAAACTAAGCCCAGCACCAGAGCAGAGCACGGTGCTGGACTAGTCCCGAACTGAAACGAAGTTTCTGGTTCGGGGCTTTATATGGGGTATGTTTTTTGGTAGAATTGCAATATGAAGAATATCAAAATTAAAAAAGAGGAACAGACTGAAAATGGGTGGAATTTTTTGGTTGAAGTTGGTGATAATGAGGATAAAATTGAGTATTCAGTAACGTTGGATAAAGAATATTACCAGAAGCTAACCGATGGGAAACACACACCTGCTGAGTTGGTAGAAAAATCTTTTGAATTTTTATTGGCGAGGGAGCTAAAAGAATCTATTTTAAGAGAATTTAATCTCCGGGTGATTAGCAACTACTTTCCCGAATATGAAGATGAGATAATAAAATAACTAAAATTTTTAGCGGATGATACCTCGCAGTTTTTTAATTTTAATAATAATCATCATAGTTGGAGGTTTTTTTATTTTTCTTCAAAAATCTATCTTTTTGCCTCAAAAAGAGAATAATTTTATTGAAAAAGAATTTTCCCCTAGCATTACAACTGACATTACTCCTGCTGTTGATATTGAATCTCAAAAATCAACCTTTCAGCCACCAGAAATAGTAAGAGCTGTTTATTTAACTAACTGGTCAGCTGCCAATCCCAGGGTTGTTGATTATGCAGTTGATATTGCCAAAAATACAGAGATTAATGCGGTAGTAATTGATATTAAAGATTGGTCAGGCTATATCACCTACGATACCCAGGTTCTTGAAGCTGAACAATATAATGCTGAAAGAGCATTAATTCCGGATATTGAGGCATTTGTGGAAAGATTTCACAAAGAAGGAATATACGTGATTGCCAGAATTACTGTTTTTCAAGATCCGGTCTTGGCTTTAGCCAGACCAGATCTGGCAGTTCATCAAAAATCAGATAAATCTTTGTTATGGCTGGATAAATCAGGATTGGCTTGGATTGATCCAGCAGCGAAAGATGCTTGGGATTATAATATTGCCATTGCAAGGGATGTCTTGAATCGAGGTTTTGATGAATTGAACTTTGATTATGTGAGATTCCCCTCAGATGGTAATTTGCAAGATATGAATTTTCCTCTTTGGGATGAAACCACTCCAAGAAATGTAATCATTAAAGAGTTTTATAAATATCTTCGGGAAAAACTTCCCCAAGCTGTTCTTTCAATTGATCTTTTTGGGCTTTCCACCGTTAATTCTGATTTGGGCGTAGGTCAGGTTATTGAAAATGCTTACCAATACTTTGATTTTGTCTCCCCAATGGTTTATCCTTCTCATTATGCTGAGGGATTTTTAGGATACCAAAATCCTGCCGAATATCCCTATGAAGTAGTGAAACATTCAATGGAGAGTGCTTTAAAGAAATTAAATCTTCTTAACCAGCTTAATCCAACAAAGGCCAAATTGCGACCCTGGCTTCAGGATTTTGATTTAGGAGCTACGTACGATGAAGAGCAGGTTCGAGCAGAAATTGATGCTGTATCTGAGGCATTAGGAGAGAATTTTTCAGGTTTTATGTTGTGGAACTCAAAAAATATTTATACAAAGGAAGCTCTTTTTCCAGCAAATGAAAATATAAAATGAACTACTAAAAAATATATGAAATTTGTTGTGAGGAGCCCAAAAGAAAGTATTGTGACTTTAATCAGAAAATTAGGATATCGGCCGTTGCTAAGGACCGAGGAAGAGTTCAATTGCGTAAGATATCTGGGAGCTGAATATCCCAGGTTTCATCTTTATATCAAAGAAGATAGAAAAAAAGATGAATTTACTTTTAATTTACATTTGGACCAGAAAAGACCTTCTTATTCGGGAAGCCGAGCTCACAGCGGAGAATACACGGGTGAGGTAGTTGAAGGAGAAGCAGAAAGAATAAAGAAGATTTTAGAGGAGCTCAGTTGAAGGAAATAAAAATCGCCTTAAAGGCGATTTTTTGGTAGGATGGAGTTGATTCAACAACATCGTCTTCTTTATGCCCATCAATATTTTTACACAAAAGAGGCGGAGGAATTCCTACTTTGAAAGGATCCAAGAAGCAGAAGAGCTTCAAGCATTACGTAATGTTCTTGCAAGCGACTCTCGTTCTAGAATGGTAGTGAGCTTAATCATTACAATTCTTGCATTTGTTATTCCTCCTATTTTTCAAGTCCATATCCCAACAGCCGCTTTCTTACTCTTCGGTTGGCTTTTTTTCTATACAGCCTTTTTTTATTTATTAATTTTTCCTTTGTCGTATCTCCAGAATTTTAGAAGATTGAGTATAGTGTACACGGTTTTTTTGCTTGTTGATGCAGCTGTTGTTATCCCGTTAGTTTTTTTGTCCGGGAGTTACAGCGTCGGAGGACTCTTCGTTTTTCCGCTGTATATCGTGTCTGCTTTTCGATATTTGCCGTATCTGTGGCAAGTGTCGGTTCTTATTACTGAGACCATTGTTTTCCTTTTCGCTACAACCTTGCTTGAATATTTTCGTATCATTGTTCCTACGCCGATTGTTTCATTGGATGCCGGCTTTTTCCAGAATCCTCAATACCTCGCGATCTTTCTTCCGTTAAGTTTAGTTCTGCTGGTTTATATCGGGTATCACGGAGGACTGTTTGTCCGAAGCATTCGAACTGGGCGCAGCAGGCTTCGTAATGAACGTAATCACCTCCGTGCGCTCATTGAGAATCTTACTGACGGCCTCTTTTTGATTAACGAGGAGGAGCAGGTTGTATTCGTCAATCCTCGAGCCCGAGAACTTCTTGATCTTTCCAGTGAAGAAATCCTCGGGAAGAAGATCTCTGCCCACTTTTCTCATCTTAACCTCGAGAAAATTTCAGAATTTTCTCGAGCGCCTCAACCGCTTGAGAAATATGAAATATCTGTTGCCGATCAATACGACCGCGAGCGTATCCTCGGGATTACCAAAATACCTCTTCTTCAGGACAAAAAGGAGGCTGGATACATCATTGTCTTACATGATATCACTCGAGAGAAGGAGATCGATAAAATGCGATCAAGTTTTGTGAAAATTGCTTCTCATAAGATCCGCACGCCCCTTTCAGAAATGAAGTGGCTCTTCAGTGAATTATTAGCTGGATCATTAGATCATCTATCTCCTGAGCAGAAAAGTGCCGTTGGCCAGGGATTTGGATCAGTGGATCGGTTGACAAAGTTGATCAGTGAGCTGCTAGATGCAGTAAGTATCGAAGAAGGAAAATTCGGATATCAATTCTCTCGAGTTATTCCTCGGTGGGTTGTTGAAGAGACCGCAAAGAGTTTTATAAAGCGATTTGAGTCAAAAAAGATCAATTTTAGTGTGCAAATCGAAGCCAAGCTTCCTGAAGTAGATATGGATAAAGTGAAAATCGGGGTTGTTCTCTATGGTATTCTCGATAACGCCTTTTGGTACACATACCCCAAAGGAAGAGTTGAACTTCGTATTAGAAAAGTTGGTGATGCAGTTGAGATTGCTATATCTGATACAGGGGTTGGAATTCCAGATAATGAACGGGATAAGATTTTTCAGAAATTCTTCCGAGGGAATCTTGCCATGCGGCTTAACACGGAAGGGACGGGACTGAGCCTGTATATCGCAAAAAATGTCATTGTGGGACATAAAGGGAAGATATGGTTTGAATCCAAAGAGGGCGCGGGATCAACCTTTTTCCTTACTTTGCCGATAAGTCAAAAAGTCAAAGAAATAATCGAACAACAACAACCCACATGAACCTCCTTGTTACAAGCACCGTTGAAGACCCGGTGTCATAAGTCTGTAAAGAGTGGAGTCGTAAGAATAACCAAAAAATCGCCTTAAAGGCGATTTTTTGATAAGATGAGAAGATGGAAAAAGAAAACAAAAAAGGATTAGACCCAGACTTTAATGATATTCTGCCGGAAGAAGAATATATTGAAGAGCAAAAGCCAAGGCCAATTTGGCAAACCTTACTCTTAACAGGCGTTGCTATAATGGTGATCCTTGGTTTGCTTTGGTTGTCTGGGGGGCGTCAGGCTTTTTTTTATCGAAAGACCCCTCCAATAAAAGAAAAGGAGCTTCAAAGCATACTAGAGGCTGAAAAAATCGTAGTGCCACTTAATATCATTGTTTTTCGAAATACAGGGAATCTTGGAAGCCAAAGAGACGCAGCAAATATTGTACTGCTTGTTGAGAATGCTTCGCGTATTTGGGCCCAGGCCGATATCACCCTTTCTATCAGAGTCGTTTATTCAATTGAGACGAGTGACGAGACTATTTCTCAATTTTTCAAAACACCTAGTCTTTTGGCAAAGGATATTCCCCAATTTGACCGAACGTCCTTTAATTTATTTTTGGTACGAAGCCTTGGCGGCATCAATGGCATTGCTTTTTCTGGTATCAAAAGCTTAGCTGTTGCTGATTTTACAACCGTGTATGATTTTCGGGCCACAGCCCACGAGATAGGCCATCTTCTTTCGCTTTCCCATACCGACGAATCAATAAACCGCTTGATGTTCAGAGGTGCCAATGGAATGGAACTCACCGAAGGAGAGGTAATGGCTGCCTACGCTTTCGCCCTCGAACTTTTCGGCAAATAATTTTACCTGTGCAGATGTTAAATATCTACACGCATCTAAGTATAAAAAATCTTAAATATATTTTAGTTTTAGTTCTTGTTTTTTTGGTTTTGTATTTTTTCTGGGCGGATATTCTGCGTCTTTTTCCTCAGTTTTCGAAAATTGAACAGTTAGTTCAAGAAGTGCCATCAGAATTTACGATTGAAAAAATCAGCAAAGACATTTCTTCTCCCCCACCCCTTCGGGCAGCAAAAGAAGTTCCCGACTCTTTTCTCACTCAATCTGGAATAATTACCTGGACCAACGTTCAGAGAAGCGCTCAGGGATTCTTACAATTAACAGAAGATAAACAACTGAATATCGCTGCTGCCCTCAAGATGCAGGATATGTTTGAGAAACAATATTTTGCTCATGTTTCACCATCAGGCGTTGATGCTGGAGATTTGGCTGAAAGTGTCGGGTATCAATTCATTGCAATTGGTGAAAATTTAGCACTCGGTAATTTTGAGGATGATAAAACCTTGATACGAGCCTGGATGGATAGCCCTGGACATAGGGCTAATATCCTAAATTCTCGCTATGCAGAAATAGGGGTTGGAGTAGCAAAAGGTGTTTTTGAGGGGAAGTCGACCTGGGTTGCGGTTCAAGAATTCGGCCTGCCCATATCCGCATGCCCAGAATTAGATGAATCGTTAAAAGCGCAGATTGAGAGTAACGCGACTCAACTTCAAGAACTTGAGAAAGAGTTAGCTGTAAAGAAACGGGAACTGCAAAGGGCACGCCCCAAATGGGGGCCTAGATACAATAGAAAGGTTGAGGAGTACAATGCTTTAGTTTTTCAATATAATAATCTTTCTGAAGCGACTCAAGTGCTCGTTATTGAATACAATAATCAAGCCAAGGCGTTTAATGCGTGTGTCGCCGGATAAGCACACAATATTTAAATTGACATTTTGTTGATAATTTGATAGAGTAGCATTAGTTCAAAAGAAAGGAGGTGTCGAGATGGTATTGACTGTGGAGGCACCGGTTAGGAAAGCACCGGTTCGGGAGGTACCGGCTGAGACGCAGCGTACTCCAGAAGAGGAACTCTGGTTCCTCGAAAAGGAGGCCCTTGGGCTCGGGATGTCCCCGCAGGAGTTCGGAGAAATCAAGGCAATCGGGACCTGTCACGTCCAGGTCCTAGAACGGATCGCCCAGCTTCAAAGATGGATCGCAGACCACGACTAACCCAGCCGATTTCCCCCCTTTCTGAGCCCTCAGGCAAAGCATCAATGCAATGCCTGGGGGTCTTTTTTTTAGATAACAATCGACAAAGGAGAAGTTTTTTGCTAGAATTGATAAAATAGGAGCACCTCAAATAACGAAATTAGCCATTATAGAAAGGTGTTCAAAAAGGTCGAATCTTTGTTATTAACATAACAAATCAAATTCACAATCTTATGACAACGCAGAATAAGGTAATAGCTCTCGTGATTGTGGTAATCGTGGTAGCGGTGCTTGTTGCCATTTTTGCTTTTTATTCCCCTGCGCCAAAACCCTCGCCAATAAGCCCGATAGAGGAGGAGGAAATTGTTCCGCCTCCTGCAACCGGTAACATTGATGATGTAGTAGATGCTTTACTGAAAGAATTACTTGATGAAGGGGCAGTACTTACAGAAGGAGAGAATGATGCAGCATTAATAACCACCGATAGTCAAGAGGTTGGTGATTTTGGTCAATCCATCAATGAAAGTGAACTCTAGAAAAATATTTACAACTGGACTTGGGGCGGCAATAATAATGGGTATTTTGGTACCCGTTCTGATTTTTGCTGGTCATGATAATGCCGAGGAGAAGGCAAAAGGTTACTGTGCGCGACTTTCAACACTTTCTTCAAATATTGACCAGAGAATTGCCAATCGTGATTCAAGGCTGGAAGCTAAACGTACGGAGATAGCTAATAGGATTGAGACACGCCAGGGTGAGCGTGATGCAAGGATTTTAGAGAAGAGAGCGAAATGGGATGCCAATCGCGCTGAACATTTTGCAAAGTTGGAAGAAAGGGCACAAACTGATGAACAACAACAGGCAGTAGTGGCGTTTAAAGAAACAATTAATGCGTCAATAGCAACTCGTCGGGCTGCAATTGATGAAGCAATTCAGGATTTTCGTGAAGGCGTAAAAGAAGCGATTGCTTCACACAAATTGTCTGTTGATACAGTGGTCAGTACCTTTAGAAATTCCATTCAATCTGCTTTTGGAAAAGCTACTTCTGATTGTGAAAACGGCGTCGATCCAAGAACTGCCCGCGAGAATTTGCGCGCCGATCTGAGAGCAGCTCGAGAAAAGCTTGCAAGCGATCGGCAAGAGATTGAGAAACTAAAGACTCCGAAGGAGACGCTTATTGCTGCGAGAAGAGAAGCAATCAAAAAAGCAATTGAAGATTTTAAATCAGAGTTAGAAAGCGCACGGGCAGATTTGAAGGCTGTATTTCCGCAAGAATGAGCTGTGTATATCTACACAACACAAAAAATCGCCAAGAAGGCGGTTTTTGGTAGAATGGAAGATAAAAATGGTCGATCAATTTTAAATAATAATGAAAAGGTAAAAACATATGGCACATTATATTTGCACTGGCGGATGTAAAGGTGTTTCGGATAATCCTGGCACCTGCCAAGCGTCAGATTGTCCTAAAAATAATCAGCCACTCAAAGAATGCAACTGTACGGATGATAAGCACGGCGGGGCTTTTGAAAAAGAAGATAGTGCGTCGGAAACCGAAACTGAGAAATAGCAATCATCCAATAATGGATCTTGAGAGGCAAAAACAAATAAAAGAGCATTTTGAAGGAATGTATCAGGCAGGAGAAAAACCCTGGGTTAAACATGGAGCGGAACCTGCTTTAGATGATTTCTTTCGTGTACTTTCGCAAAAATACCCTAAAGCTAAAATCCTCGATATTGGTTGTGGTGACGGCTGGATTTCAATTCGTGCTGTAAAAGAAGGTAATGTCGTCTGGGGTATTGATTCTTCAGAGACTGCTATTGAGGAAGCGAAAGAGGCTGCCAAAGCCGCAGGAGTAGCTAATACCATCCATTTCCAAGTTGGCGATGCTTTGAATCTGCCTTACGAAAAAGAGTTTTTTGAAGCTGCAATCGATCGGGGTTTATTCCACCACATTTTACCTGCAAATCGAACGCTTTATTTTCAAAACATACTCAAAGTTCTTAAACCAAAAAGCTTAGTTTACCTTTCTGTCTTTTCCACCAAAAACCCAGAAGGTATTGGCGAACGTTTTACTCCAGAATTAATCAAAGAATTATTTGGCCAGTATTTTCGCATTCTTTCTGCTAGCCAAGACCCCTACCCTACTTTAGCTCCTGCCCATCTTCTCCACTTCATCCTTGAGCGTACCCAAAATTCGAAATAATCTCATGCCGAATAAATTATGTTAATCAATGTCATCATTTACAGTTTTATAGCTGGACTTTCGACAATCTTCGGAGTTTATCTTGTCAGGCGTTTTGAAAACTGGACAAAACGCAATGCTATTTTTCTGCTCAGTTTTGCAATTGGAGTATTACTCGCCAATGCTTTTTTTCAACTATTACCAGAAGCAATTGAAAAAAATCCTACCTGGTTTTACTGGACACTAGGCTCAATTTTCTTTCTTTTCCTGGTTGAGCATTTAATTATCATTCACTCCTGTCGTGAAGAAGAATACCACGCTCACGCTTTAGGTACAACCAGTTTTTTAGGCATAGCTTTGCATTCATTGATTGATGGAATTATTATTGGTGTTGGTTTCGGGGTCAGTTTTACTGTGGGATTAATCACTTCTTTAGCTGTTATTCTCCACGAGACCGCCGAAGGAGTTTTTATTTATACATTATTAATGCACGACCAAGCTTTCCGAAGCAAAGCCCTATTCTATGCATGGATTGTAGCTTTGGCTACTCCTTTTGGAGCTATTATAACCTTTTTATTCATCCAAGGAATTTCGCCTTTCGTTTTGGGTTGGTTACTGGCAGCCGCCGCCGGCAGCTTTATCTATATTGGGGCTTCTGATTTAGTGCCAGAAATCCATAAAAAATATAACTTCTTGAATATATTCTTGGTTTTATTGGGTATTATTTTTGTTGTTGCAATTGGTCAATTCTTAGGTTAAATCGAAATAACAAAATTATTATGAATTATCAATTAAAGCGGACCCTTTGGATTTCTTATTCAGGAATTTCAGATTTTAAGAATTGCCCGAGATTGTATTATTTAAAGAATTTATACCACACTCCAGTAACAGAAAGAAAAATTCAGGTGGTAGATCCTTATTTAACTTTAGGAACGGTAGTTCACAGATCCGTGGACGAGATTTATAATTTGGAACCTGAAAAGCGAAAAGATATTCCCCTATTAGATAGGTTTGAGAGAATATGGCAATTCTTTAGCGGAAAAAGAGGAGGTTTTTCCCCACTTAAAAAAGAGAAAATTTTTTATGCGAGAGGAAGGAAAATGATAGAGAAATTGGAGAATTCTCAAATAATTCACAATCAATCTTATACAATAGGAGGTGATTTGCCAAAAGTTAGATTGTTCCCGGATAGAGATATTGTTTTAGTCGGAGGCATTGATTGGGTTGAGATATTACCCACAGGATCGCTTCATATCATAGATTTCAAAACTGGTAAATCCGAGGAAGAGAAGAGCTCTTTGCAATTGCCAATTTATCTGATTTTAGGAAATTATAATTTTAAAAAGCCGATTGAAAAGACGAGTTACTGGTATCTGGAAAAAGATGGCCATCCTGTTTTGAGAAAATTAAATACTCCCCAATTTTATATTCCAATCATTCAAGAAAAGGCATTGGAGATCAAAAAGGCAATAGATAAGGAAGAATTGCGCTGTAAACACCCATCGGGGAAGTGCTTTAAATGTGAGAAATATGAAAAAGTAATTTCCAATAAAGCAGAATATGTCGGTTTTGATAGAAAAATGAATAGAGAATTATATTTTGTTGGGGAGGACTTGTAAGGTACATAGATTATCTAAAGAAGATCTCGCCTTTTTGGCGATTTTTTGTTATAATATAATGAAAAAAGTAATCTTTCCTATTTTTCCAATATATGGATTTACAATTTTTTAAGTCAATAAACGGATATAAGGTTGGAGGAATTTGGTACCCAAGAGTTACTGCTATCTGTAAAATCATTGGGAAACCTGGTTTAGAAAAGTGGTTTGCGAAACACGGAAGTGTTGCTGCTATGACAGAAAAGAGGAGAAAAATATTTGATTTTGGTAATTTAGTCCACGATACAATAGAAAAAATGCTTATGGGCGAAGCCCCTGAAGTAGACCCTCTCATTTCACCTTCCGTAGACGCTTTTTCTCATTGGTTAAAGGCGCACAAAGTGAAAGCCTTTGATGTTGAAAGGAGGGTGGTAAGTAATAAACATTTTTATACAGGTACCCTTGATGTTTTAACTGAAATAGATGGAAATTTTGGAGTTTTGGATTTAAAGACGACCGATAGAGTCTGGGATGATCAATTTATCCAAACCGCAGCTTATTTCCAAGCTCATAATGAAGGAGATTTGAGAAAAGCTGAAACTCATTGGATTTTGAGAATCGATCAGTATCAAGAGTGCAGTCTATGTGGGGCTAAAAAAAGAGAAAAAGGAGGTGAGCCTGATATTAAAGAAGGAGATACAACTTGCCCCCATAAATGGTCTCTGGCAAAAGGAATATGTGAATTAAAAGAAGTAAACAACCACCAAATTTATCTTGAGATGTTTTTAACAGCAAAAAAACTTTGGGAGTTAGTAAATCGAGATTTATTATCTCAAATTGAAAATTATCCAAAGAGATTAAAATAATATACTCCCTTGATTTTATTTAGATTTTGAGTAAAATCGGAATATATGAGTAAATTTGATATTCTCACTGTTATAATTGCCGTTGCAATTATTGGCTGGTATATGGTGAATTCTTGGGATACTTTAATTCCAACTTTAATACCTTAATTTTCCTCTTTCTGGTTTAGGAATCAGATTGATAAAGAAATAAAATAGCATGAAAAAAAACATACATCCACAATATTTCTCAGAAGCAAGGGTCCATTGCGCCTGTGGAAATACTTTTACTGTAGGTTCAACTCAAGAATTTATTGAAGTTGAGATTTGCTCAAAATGCCACCCTTTTTATACTGGGAAAACGAGGATTTTAGATACGATGGGAAGAGTAGAAAAATTTAGAAAGAGATTAGCAAAAAAAAGAAAATAATTATAACAGCGAAAAAACATGGTAAATCCCGAAGAAATCCAAAAGGAATACAACAACATTCTCCAAAAGCTCTCAGATCCTGGGCTAATTTCTCACTGGGAAGGATTTGAAGCTTTAACGAAAAGAAAAAACCGATTAGAAAAAATTATTGAAAAAAATACTGAAATAAAAAATTTGAGAAACCAAATTGAAGAAAACAAAACAATATTAAATGCCGGAGAAGATCCTCAGCTATCTTCTTTAGCTGAGGAGGAAATTACTCGACTTAAATCCAGAGAAAAAAATTTAGAGAGAGAGATCCAAGAACTTATACAAAATAAAGAACCAGAGGAGGGACGTTTGACTGAGCAGTTCGGCCCTAAGCTCACTGCCGAAGGACTCAGTCGAAGCCCAAAATCAGTAATTGTTGAGATTCGAGCAGGTACAGGTGGGGAAGAAGCTGCGCTCTTTGCCGGAGATTTATTTAGAATGTATTTAAAATATGCCCAGTCTCAAGGCTGGAGGCAAAAAACTTTAGATTCAAGGGAAAGTTCGATCGGAGGTTTTAAAGAAGTAATCTTTGAGTTATCAAATGGAAATGTTTTCTCGAAAATGAAATATGAAGGAGGCGTCCATCGAGTTCAGAGAATTCCCATAACCGAGAAGGGGGGAAGAGTTCATACTTCTACGGCTTCAGTTGCCATTCTACCTAAACCAAAGAAGGCGAAAATTAAAATAAATCCAGAAGATTTAAAAATTGATTTTTACCGGGCTTCAGGCCCAGGGGGCCAATATGTAAATCGCAGGGAAACTGCAGTGAGAATTACTCACTCCCCCTCAGGTATTGTGGTTACTTCTCAAACTGAAAGAAATCAATTACAAAATAAAGAAAATGCTCTCTCGATTTTAGAAGCTAGGTTTTTGGAGAAAAAAGAGAGAGAGTCAGAAGAGAAAATTCACGGAAAAAGAAAAGCCCAGATTGGTTGGGCAAAGAGAGCAGAAAAAATTAGAACTTATAATTTCCCCCAAGATAGATTAACTGACCACCGGATTAAAAAGTCCTGGAAAAATTTAGATAGGATTTTAGCCGGGAACTTGGATAAGATCATTGAGACTTTGAATACTAAGTTAGGTTATACTCCTTCAAGTGTCTCAATATCTCGTTGATAGCGAGAAGCAATAGCCAAAACTGAGTCTCCGTAAAATCGATATCTGGTATTGGTGGAGCCGGAGAAGTAAATCATAGCTGCTCGCCATTCATCATTCGGATTCTGGGAAGCTGCTCCAAAATCTTTTAGATAAACGGCTGCTGCTAAAAAGGCATCTCTGATGTCCCAGGGATCGGCTGTTTTTCCGGTGATAGCTGCTACTTTGTCCTTGTACAAATTCCAGGTAGAAGGGATAAATTGGGCAGGTCCCATTGCCCCTCCCCACCCAAAGGACATTGGACAAGACACCGGCGTATTATAAGGGTCTCTGCCCAAAGCCTGGGTGATTTGCAAGAACGGTTGCACATCACGAGAAGGTTTCATCACCCTTGAAATCGATTTTCCAGTTGCAATAACAACCCCCGTTCCCGTAGCAGGATCTTTTAAATAACACTGGCCAACATTCTTTCCGATATTTGACTCCTGGGTTAAAACCGCCAGTAAAAGAGCCGGTCTCACTCCGGTGATACTTTCCACATATCTTGCAATTTCTAAGGCCTCCCCAAAAGTTGGAGCTTTAGGTACCCCGATTAATTCAAAAATTCTTGCCCTGATTTCAGCTGCCTCTGCTTGAGTTTCTTTGAGATATTTTTGGTAGAGGGCCTCTTCACCTTTAGTTTTTTTCAAAAGTATATCTGTTTCGAATTTTGTCACATCAGCTTCTCTTTTTTGCAAAATTTGTATTTTAAGAATTCTCTCTAAGTCTTCTTTTTCTGTACTTAGGGTTTCTTTCTGAGTTTGAAGTTTCGATTTTAGGCTTTTAATATTTTGGAGGAGTTGAAATGAATTTTCACTTAAATTTTCGAGATAGACTAAATTTGCAAAAAAATCAGAAATACTCTCTTCAGAAATTAATATCTCAAAAAGGGTCTTTTGATCTTCTTCATAAATTTTTCTTAACAAATTTCCTAGCTGCGTCTTAGAATCCCCGATTTTCAAGGAGGTAGTTTCAATTGAACTTTCAGTGTCTTTAGCTTGGAGAGTTACATCGCGAATCATCACATTTGATCCTTGAATTTGAAGATTCAATTTTCCGATTTTCCTTTTTAAAATATAAATTTGATTTTGTAGAGTTTTCTTCTCTTGTTGAGTCTTGGTAATATCTGTTTCATATTTCGCAATTTGTTCCTCTAATTCTCTTAATTCTGCCTCCAGCGCCTCTCTTTCTTCTGTTGGGGTAAGAGCAAAACTCTCCAAATTTGGCAAAATGAAAGCCAACAGGAGAGTAAAAAGCAAAACAAATTTTAAAAACCGAGTAACCATTAGCTATTAACAATTAACTATTTCTCTTTAGCACTTTCTTCTTCTTTCTTTCCCTCTTTTTCTTCTTTCACCTCTTCCTCTTCTTTCTTTTCTTCCCGCTCTTGGCGAGGCTCGCCTTTGGCGGCTACCTTTTCTACTTCTTCCACTGCCTCAGTAATTGGTTTTTCTAATTCCTCTTCAACTTTTTCAGGGGGAACGACATTCGCTACGATTTCTTCTGGGTCTCGTAAAATTTTCACCCCTTTAGGTATCTTCAGATCTTTAATTAAAATATTATCCTCAAAAGTTTTCAGCTGTGAAATTCCCACTTTAATTTCTTTTGGCAAATTTTGAGGAAGGGCTTTAACTTCCAATTCAGAAATATTTTTAATTAAGGTTCCTCCTAATTCTTTAATTGCTTTTGTCTCTCCTTCAAAAATTAAAGAAACTTTTGCTTCCACCTCTTTATCTACAGGAACCTGGTAAAAATCAACATGGATTATTTTATCAGATAGAGGATCTTTTTGAATTTCGTGAATTAAAACTGAAGGCTTTTCTCCTTGATTTTCAATCTCAAGAGAGATGAGAGAGCTTTCTCCAGCTTCTTTGTAAACTTTTTCAAAGATTTTGTAATCCAATTCTAAGGGCAGAGATTTTATTTTTGGGCCATAAACTATAGCAGGTAAAAGACCCTTATTTCTAAGGGTTTTTGTTTCCTTTCCAAAAGTTTGGCGAATTTTAACAGGTAAGGTCAGCATATCTCTATTTAATAAGGAATTCGTTGGAGTAAAAGAACTTATCCTTTCTGAAATTTTCCTGCAAGGTGCAGCCAATACAAGCAGGAATAGCTATTCGGTGGATACCTTTCTCTAATTTCATTCTATCTACTAATAAAATTTCAAAGGTTTTAAGCTCTCTGGGATCAATGCAGGTTTCAGCCACATCAGGATCGGGGCAGCTGCCATAACTATAGGATTTGAGAGAGCCATTATTTCTCTCCAAATAATAAGGATAACAAGAGGAAAAACAAACAGTTTCTTTTGAATTGTTCTTAATTTTTACTTTTGGATTTTCTTCTACTTGATATTCTTTTTGGTCAGTGGAAACAGAAAGTGCCCGCTCTTTTGATATTTGATAACCCTTCCAGGCTAAAAAAGAAAACAGTAAAATAACCAGTAAGATTATTGCAACAATCAAAATTAATAACTTATTCATAAACCACCTACGAATTCGTATATTCGTAATCAACCCTTAGGAGAGTCGCTTTCGACGACAGCGCAGGGTTATTTTTTTCTAACAATAAATCTTTTCTCAAGCTCCTTTAAGGTTTTCACAATTCCTCCGTATTCCAGTTCTGCATAAGGCAACATTGCCGCTCCGAAAAATCCTTGACGCCTCATTTCCTCTGTTTTCCTTGCAGCTTTATCTCTCACATAATCCCAGAAGGGCTGACCAAAGATGTCTGCAGGTTCTGTCAATTTTCCCTCGTGGACGCAAAAACCCAAACAAGAAACGATAGGGGGGCCATCGAAATAGGGAATGGAAGAGTTTTTCTTTACCGGCATCAAAGGAAGGTTGTGAGAACCTCTTAAGTCTCCTCCAACATAAGGAGAGATTATGTAGGGAGAAAGAATTTCACCGGTTGCAGGAAAGTTTTTCTGAGACCTCACGAGCATCACGGGATCATCTTTTCCTACATATTTCCCTGCGATATTGTGGAGTCTTGTGGTGCTCACTACTACCACCTGTTCCTTCGTTGCTCTTGACCAGATTGAATCCACCACAAATCTTTCTGGATCACGAAGGAGAGCTGCGATATCATAAATTTCTTCGGGTGATACCAATTCAATAATTTTATCAGCCTTGGTAAAACTCACATCCATGATTATAAACTTGAAGCCTTTTTTGATTTGAGGAGCTAACATGAAACCAGGGGTATGCATAGGATCCGTAAAGGTGAGGTATAAGGGTAGATTATAAGCCCCAGGATCAGTTTTATCTGCAGCAAAGAACAAAAATGGTTCACCTGGTCGTTCTTCAATTTCCATTTCAGCCACAGCTGGCCCCATCCCTTTCACGTTCCCCGAAAAAGCCGTTTTCAGTAAATCTTGGCCTGCTCCGTAAAGCCCCTGTGACTTTGCCACCTTAGTTCCTGCAATAAAGGCATCCCAGCAAAGTTTGTGAACTGGCTCTGCTAAAACCCCTTTCTTATGAGTGCTCAAAATGGCGATATCGTCCCCAGTAAAGCCAATATAAGAATCAATGAAAAGACCCTTGCTCTTTTGTTTGACATAATTCTCCACTGTCTCCAATAATTTTTGACTGGGCTTGATATGTCCGGCAATACTGCCAATATCTGCTTTGATTATTGATAAAGTGATTTTCATAAAGCGCTATTTTTATACTACCAAAATTTAATTTATAATCAACGAACTTATCGACCTTTTAGTTGTTCTTCTTTTTTTGCGATGATTATCGTGGTTGGAATAACCGTATCTGGGTTCAGGGATATTGATTCAATTCTCTGCTCAACTAAAAATTCAGCAAATTCTGAAAAGGTACTTGGGGCTTCTCCACAAATCCCTATATATTTTTTCCTTTTTTTGCACTCAGTAATTACCGTTTTAATTAAGTTTTTAACAGTTAAATTTCTTTCATCCGCGACTTTTGCTACTAAAGCTGAATCTCTATCCAATCCCAAGGCTAATTGAGTTAAGTCATTTGAACCAATACTCATTCCATCGAAAATATCCAGGAATTTTCCAGCTAAAATAACATTAGAAGGAATTTCACACATTACATAAACCTCTAAACCTTCCTTCCTTTTCTCTAACCCATATTCTCTCATTAATTTTAGCACTTTTTTTCCCTCTTCAACAGTCCGACAAAAAGGAATCATTACTTTCAGATTTTTGAGGCCAAATTTTTCCCTCACTCTTTTTATCGCCTTGCATTCCATCTCAAAGGCTGGTTTGAATTTTTTATCATAGTACCTTGAGGCTCCCCGCCAACCCAGCATTGGATTTGCCTCTTTTGGTTCAAAAATTCCCCCACCCAGCAATTGTGCATATTCATTTGATTTAAAATCAGAAAACCTGACAATCACGGGTTTCGGGTAAAAGGCGGCTGTAATTTTGGCTATTCCTTGAGTGAGTTTGTCAATAAAATATTCTTTTTTGTCTTTAAAACCGGAAGTCAATTTAGAAATCTCGCTTTTTAATTTTTTACCCTTTAATTTTTGGAAATAGTAAAGAGCCAAAGGATGGATTTGAATTTGGGAAGCAATAATGAATTCTTCTCGAGCTAATCCAATTCCAGAATTGGGTAAGAAGGAATGGGAAAAAGCGGTATCAGGATAACTGGTATTCATCATAATTTTGGTTCTGGTCTTTGGAATTTTTTTTAAATTATATTTTTTAATTTCAAATTTTAACTGGCCTGAAAAAACTCTCCCTTTTTGGCCTCCTGAGCAATCTACAGTAATTAATGAACCTGATTTTAAAATTTTGGTAGCATTTTTAGTTCCAACAATGCAAGGAACTCCCAATTCCCGAGAGATAATTGCTGCGTGGGAAGTTCTTCCTCCAGAATTAGTAATGATGGCTTTCGCAATCTTCATAATTGGCTCCCAATCAGGATCAGTAATTCTTGTCACTAAAATTTCTCCTGGTCGAAAGCTTCTTATTTTAGAAACGTCTGGGATCACATTGACCTTGCCTGAAGTAATTTTTGAACCAATTGCGTCCCCTGTTAAAATAGGTTCCTTTTCTCCTTTTAAAATATATTGGCTATAGGTTTTGATTTCTTTTGGGGCATGAACTGTTTCCGGTCTTGATTGGACCACAAATAACTGATTCAATTTTCCATCTTTTGCCCACTCAATATCTTGAGGCATCCATTTTTTAGCTTTTTTTGAATAGTGATCTTCAATAAGTAAAGCCCATTTTGACAATTTCAAAATCTCAGCATCAGTTAAAGTAAATCGTTTCTGGTCCTTTTCTGGTACTCGAACTTCTTGAATGGTGCTTTCCCTCCGAAGCTTTGGCGAATGAGGGTAAATAAGTTTTCTTCTCTTTGTTCCTAAATTTTTAGAAATTATGGGGGCGAAGCCCCCTTTTAAAGTCGGTTTGAAAATCAAAAATTCATCAGGAATAACCTTTCCTTTCACCACCATTTCTCCTAATCCCCAAGAACCATTAATTAACACCACATCTTTAAATCCAGTTTCTGTATCTAAGGTGAAAATTACTCCTGCTGAAGATAGGTCTGACCTGACCATTTTCTGAATCCCGACTGACAAAGCCACTTTAAAATGGTCAAATCCCTGCTCCTCCCTATAAGAGATCGCCCGGTCATTAAATAAAGAAGCTATGCATTTTTTGACAGCCTCTAATAATTCCTTTTTCCCTTTAATATTTAAGTAAGTTTCGTGTAACCCAGCAAAAGAAGCTCGAGGAAGGTCTTCTGCCGTTGCTGAACTTCTTACTGCTACATCTGGATTTTGCCCATATTTTCTTCCAAGAATCCGATAGGCCTTGATAATGTCTACCTTTAAATCCTCAGGAAGTTCAGCTTTTAAAATGAGATTTCTCGCTTTCTTGCCAGTTGCTTGTAAACTCTTTATATTTTTTACATTGAGTTTTTTAAAAACTTCTTTTAATTGAGGTAAAATTTTGTTCTTAGTTAAAAAGTTTCGATACGCAAAAGAACTGGTAGCGAAACCATCTGGAATATTAATTCCCTTTCTTTGTAATTGCGAGAACATTTCTCCCAAAGAGGCATTTTTACCTCCAACCAAAAGAACATCTTTAGAGGAAATTTCCTTGAACCACAAAATATTTTTTTGGGACTTTTTCATTTAACAATTACTTCTTTAATTTTTTTGACGCTTTCTGGGTTGGCCAAGGTAGAAAGGTCTCCTAACTTTTCTTTAGTAAATAATCTCTTTAAAATTCTCCTCATAATTTTTCCTGAGCGAGTTTTTGGAATATCTTCTACTAAATAAACTTTTTTTGGCAGGGCAATGGGGCCAATTTCTTTTCTCACTTGTTCTCTCACCTCTTTTGCTATTGTTTCAGCTTTCCTTTTTTTATGAGAGACCACAAAAGCTACCGGTACCTCTCCCTTAATCTCATCAGGAATGCCAACCACGGCTGATTCAGTAATATCTGGATGTTTCGCAATTGCACTTTCCAGCTCTCCGGTAGTTAATCTATGACCAGCTACTTTAATTACATCATCTACTCTTCCCACAATTCTGATGAGACCATTTTTATCGCGGTATGCTGTATCTGAGGTAAAATAGATTCTCTTCCCGTATTGACTCCAATAGGTTTCTAAATATTTTTTTGGATTTTTATACACTCCTCTTAATAATCCAGGAGCAAAAGGAGGTAAAATCACCAAGTTCCCCTCTTTGTGAACTGGAAGAGATTTCCCCTTTTCGTCTAAAATATTAACTCGTAATCCAGGGAAGGGCAAACCAGTGAAAGCTGGTTTAAAGGGCCCGATTCCAGGAAGAGAAGTTATTAAAATTCCACCTGTTTCTGTTTGCCACCAAGTATCAACAATTGGGCATTTTTCTCTCCCAACTTCTTTAAAATACCATTGCCAGGCTGCTGTATCGATTGGTTCTCCTACTGAGCCTAAAATTTGTAAAGTATTAAATGTATATCTTTTGAGAAGTTTTATCCCGTATTTTTCAAACATCCGAATGGCAGTGGGAGCTGTATAAAAAGTAGTGACTCCATATTTCTCAATGATTTTACACCACCTGTCAGGAGTCGGCCAATCTGGTGCCCCTTCAAAAATTAAAAAGGTGGTGCCTGTCAGTAATGGCCCGTAACAACTGTACGTATGCCCGGTAATCCAACCTACATCTGCCATAGACCAGAAAATATCATCTTCTTTTAAATCAAAAATCCATTTGCCGGTGAAATTGGCTTGTACCATATAGCCACCTGTGGTGTGAACTATTCCTTTTGGTTTCCCGGTGCTTCCCGACGTGTAGAGAATAAATAAAGTATCTTCACTATCCATTGCTGCAGGTTTGCAGAATTCTTTTTCATTTTTAATTAAATCTGACCACCAGAGATCTCGTTTTCTTTGCCAGGGAATTTCGTTTTTCGCTCGCTTTACCACAATTACCTTCTTCACTTTAGTGCTTTTTACCCCTTTATCTGCATTTTGTTTTAAATTAATAATTTTACCTTTTCGATAGTAACCATCAGCCGTGATTAAAATTTTGGCTGTAGTATCTTGAAGCCTTATCCGTAGCGCTTGTGGGGAGAAGGCAGAAAAAACGACAGTATGAATAGCTCCTATTCTGGCACAGGCCAACATTGAAATTATTGCTTCAGGAATCATTGGCAAATAAATTCCTACTCGATCTCCTTTTTTCACCCCTAATTTTTTAAGAGCATTGGCTAATTTATTAACTTCTCTATACAAATCATAATATGTGAAATACCTTTCTCTTTCTTCCCGCCCAGTTTTACTGGGCGAGGCTCGCCCATTTGGAGCGGCTATTGGTTCTGGTTCCCAAATGAAAGCTACTTTGTTTTTCCTTTTTTCAAGATTTCTCTCCAGACAATTCTCGGTAATGTTTAATTTTCCTCCGACAAACCATTTAAAATAGGGTGGTCGGTGGGAAAATACTTTTTTCCATTTCTTTTGCCATAAAAGCTCTTTGGCTAACTTCTCCCAAAATTTAATTGGATTTTTAGCGGCTGTCTTATAGATTGCCGCACTTTTTATCAAAGCCCTTTTTTTGAATTCTTTCGTTGGAAAATACAAATTACCTTTTTTGATCATATATTGCAAGAAGAATATTAGTAATTTTATTTGATTTGTCTGAGGAGTGTATCAACCGACTTTAATTTCAGTTCTTTTAACAGCTTAAAATAATTATCTCGAACTCCTTTCAGAGATTTGTTCCCGAGATTCAGTTCGTTCATTACGTAAATCAACCCCTCCAATTTATCTGCAGCTTCTATAATTTTTCCTTCCAAAGTTCTTCTATCTTTCGCACCAATCCAGAGTTCCATATACTTTTGAGAAATTTCCTTTGGTAAATTATCCATCAATTTTTGTAATAGATTTCTACCAATTTTTTTAATTTCTCGGGTAAGGTCCTCCTCGCTATATTTAAAAGAGTAAATTACATCCCCAGTTAAACTCTCTTCAAGGTCGTGCAGGAGAGCGGTTCTCAGTATTTTTTCTTTATCAACTTTATTTCCGAACTGTTCCTCCAAATCAGCTAAGATCATAGCATAGAGAGCAGTATGAAAAGAGTGTTCAGAAACACTCTCATCTTTTATTCGAACACTCGTGCTAAATCTCACTATTCTATCAAGATTTCTTTCAATCTCAAGAAATTTTTTAAAATTGACTTTTTTGCTTTTCCTGATTAATTTTTTAGTTTTACCAGACATATTTTCGAAACGCAAATTTTTATTGTAATTTTATTATACCTGAAATAAAAAGCCTATGCAAAACCAAATAAAAAAGCGAGGCGAAGCCTCGCTTAATTACGCCATTAACTTTCAAGATTATAGCTTTTTTCCAACATATTCTGCAAATTCAGCTAGACGGCAGGCGTAAGCCCATTCGTCGCTCCGCTCTTCCTTCACTTTGTTCAGGCGCTCGCCCTTCGGGTTCGCTTCGCTCCGCTCCTAAGACACCTTCGGTTTCTTACGTCGGTTGCCTTCGGCAACCTCCTATTTTTCCACCACGGGAGGATACCCAATCCTCCCGACCCCTCCTGTGCGAATGGGCATACGCTAACTTTATTTATTTAGTTAATCAAAAATTAAAGTTTCTTTCCAACAAATTCTGCGAACTCAGCAAGACGACAAGCGTATGCCCATTCGTTATCGTACCAGGCGACAACTTTGACCAAATTGTCTTTGACCATAGTCAAAGGGCTATCAACAATTGCAGAGAAAGAATTGCCAATATAATCAGAAGAAACTAAGGGAGTGTCCTCTATTCCTAAAATTCCCTGTAGTTCTTTTTTTTCAGAAGCCTTTTTAAAAATATAATTTACTTCCTCAGTAGTTGTTTTCTTTTCAACTTCACAAATTAAATCTAAAATTGATACTGTGGGAGTGGGAACTCGAAAGGCAATACCATTTAATTTCCCTTCTAATTCAGGAATAATCCTACCAATGGCTTTTGCTGCCCCTGTGGTAGTTGGAATAATATTTAAGGCTGCTGCCCTTGCTCTTCGCAAATCCCTATGGGGTAAATCCAGAACTCTTTGATCATTGGTATAACTATGGACAGTGGTCATAAAACCCCGAATTATCTTGAAATTGTCATTTAAAACTTTAACTACGTTAGCGAAACAATTGGTAGTACAAGAAGCCATTGAAATTACATTATCTGCTTTCGGATCATACATTTCTTCATTTACTCCCAAAACAAAAGTTTTCACCCCTGGGCTTTTACAGGGGGCAGAGATTATCACTTTTTTAGCTCCTGCTGCCAAATGCTTTTTTGCTCCCTCAATTTCAGTGAACCTGCCAGTGCATTCCAAAACAAGATCTATTCCCAGATTTTTCCAAGGGAGTTTTGCGGGATCTGTCTCAGCTAAAACCTTAACTTTTTTTCCATCGCGCTTTCCATCGATTAAAAGGGAATCTTCAGAAGATTTTACTTGTTTATTATAGATTCCATAAACAGAATCATATCTTAACAGATGAGCCAAGGTTTTCGTATCTGTCAAATCATTAATCGCTACCACTTCCAAATCGGAATGGTCTTTTAAAATTTTCTTGAAAGTGGGTCTCCCAATCCTACCAAATCCATTTATTGCAATTCTTGGCATAATTTATTACCGGGCGGCCAACTTGCCCCGTACCGAACTCTGTTCTGGTGTGGGGTACGGCCAAAACCATTGATTGCGACTTTTATCATATTAACGCTAATCAAACTCTAATTTATTCGCGAATCAGATTCGTAATTGATTAGAGATTTAAAAGTTTTGATATCTTCCCTTTGTCAAACCCTACCACGATTTGGCCGTCAATTTCAGTTACTGGTACTCCCATCTGACCGGATTTTTCAACCATCTCATCTAAGGCTTTCTTGTCTTGCGATACATCGATATCTTCAAATTCAACATTTTTTTCCTTTAAAAACTTCTTTAAGGTGATGCAATAGACGCAGGCGGGCGTTGAAAATATTTTAACCATATTTTTTATTTTTTTGTTTAATTATTTTGATTATTTTGACCTTTGAAGCTTCATATTTATCTTACCATATTTCTTTTCCAAAATAAAATCTATGATTTCATCAGAGCTAAAATTTTTGGCATTACATTTAATCCCTCAATCGTCCCTAATTTCCCCTTTTTACAAGCTCTTTCTCCAAATTCTCGAACTTTATCTTTCCTATTCCCATATATTAAAATTGGCACTGGCTCCGAACAATGGCTTTTGAGTTTGGAACAAGTGGAATGATCGCCAGTTATTACAATTAAAACATTCTTTAGATCCATTAAAATTTTTAAATTCTTATCAATTTTTTCAATAAATTCTTTTTTTCCTTGAAAATTTCCATCTTCTCCCAAGGTATCTGCAGCCTTAATATGAAGAAAAACAAAATCGTACCCCGCACCAGAAACTGCGTTTCGGTACGGGGCAGGTTTTTTTAAAGCTTTTTTTGCTGCCTGGAATTTTCCTTTCAAATTCGTAGTGGGAAAACCGGTAGCTCCTTTGACTTTTATCAATTTCATTCCCAAAATCTTTCCTATCCCCTTGTATAAGGCTCCTCCTACAATACAACAAGCGTTTAATTTATATTTTTGATAAAAACTGGTTGTCTTTTTAAACTTTCCTGCTCCTCTTACTAAGAAATAATTTGCGGGTAATTTCTTTTCTTTGATTCTTTTTTTATTCAGAGGGTGATTTTTTAAAATAAAATGCGCCTTTTCTAAAAATCTATTCAAAATGTCCGCAGTAAATTTAGCTTTACTTAACTCCTTTCCCTTCGCGCTTGTTGAAGGAACTGCCTTTTTCATAATCTTCCCTGTTTTTTTTGGATCACAATCGGTTATTTTCTCTGATAGATTTTTCCCTCTCAAGATTAGTACTGCTCGGTGGCCAAAAGATTTTTTTACCAAAAATGTAACTCCTTCAATCTTGATTCCATTTAAAGCTTTTACGAAAAGTTCGGTCTTTTCTATTCTTCCTGCCCTCCTGTCAATTACCTTAAGCTTCCTGTTTACTGTGCCAAAATTTACTCTTAATATCACGTCTCCTTTCTTTAATTCCATTCCAATTCCAGCTGCTTCATAGGGTCCTCGGCCTAAATAATGAATTTTTGGGTTATAGCCAAATAGAGCTAAATGGGCAGTGTCTGATACTGGATATTTCTGCCAGGGAAATTGAAAAGGTGAAATCTGCCCACAAATTCCATTTTTAGCCAACCGATCTAAATTTGGAGTTTTAGCGGCCTCCAGCGGAGTTTTTTCCCCTAATTCAGAAATTGGCCGATCACCCAGGCCATCAATGACAATAAAAAGAATTTTCATAATTCCTCCTCAATTCTTACTAGCCTATTATACTTTGCTAATCTTTCCCCTCTGGCTGGGGCTCCGGCTTTAATAAAGTCAGCTGAAATTCCTACTGCTAAATCTGCAATAAAATCGTCCCTCGTTTCTCCTGAGCGATGCGAGACCATTATCTTCCAACCAAAAGATCTGGATAGTTTTGCAGCTTCTATGGTTTCCGTCACTGTGCCAATCTGATTTGGTTTTAAAATCAAACCGTTGCAAGCTTTCTTATTTTGAGCCGTTTTTATCCTTTCCGTATTTGTAGCTAATAAATCATCACCAAAAATAGTTATTTTCTTGCCTAACTTTTGAGTAATCTCTTGAAATCCCACCCAATCTTCTTCAAAAAAGGGATCTTCAATAAAAACAATCGGATATTTTTTAATAAGGTCTTGATAAAAGATTATTAAACCCGCTCTGATAAAAATTGTTTTATCTAACTTATAGACTCCCTTTTCAAAAATTTGGGAACCAGCTACGTCTAAACCAACTTGTACTTTTTGGTTGTAGCCTGCTTCTTTAATCGCTGCCATTAGTAAGCTGAGAGCCTCTTTCGTGTAAGACAGGGGCGGGGCGAAACCTCCTTCATCCCCAACATTCACAGATTTCCTCCCAAAATGTTTTATTAAGATTTTCTTAAGAGTATGATAAATTTCTGAAGCTGCCTGAAGAGACTTTTTAATTGATTTAAATTGAGGAACAATCATAAACTCTTGAAGTGCCAATTCATTACCAGCGTGTACTCCCCCATTGATGATATTAAAGCAAGGGATAGGGAGTTTGTAGCGTGCTTGCCCCGTAGGATGCTTGCTCTCTTTCGGGGTAGCTTGTATCTTGCCGCCCCTGGCGAGCCTTGCCTTTGGCGGGTATCTTGGTTGAAAAATCTTTTGAATGTACTTATAAAGAGGTAAATTTTCTGCCGCAGCTCCAGCTCGGCAGGTTGCTATACTTACGGGTAAAATGGCATTAGCCCCTAATTTTGATTTATTTTTTGTTCCATCTAGTTGAATTAAAATCTCATCAATCGTTTTCTGATCTCTAACATCTTTTCCCTTGAGTTGCGGGAATATTATTTCATTAACATTCCGTACAGCCTTCCCTACTCCCCTCCCGTGATACCTCTTTCCGCCATCTCTTATCTCTACTGCCTCATATTTTCCTTTTGAGGATCCTGACGGAACCGAAGAAAAAAAATCACCAACATTAGTGATTAATTGTACTTCTACGGTGGGCTCTCCCCTTGAATCAAGAATCTCTCTTGCTTTTAGATTTTCGATTTTAGATTGCAATTTAAGATTGAGATTTTATTTTAAAACTTCAGAGATTTTCTCGATTAAATCGGTGGCAATTACTGATTCTCCTAATTGTTTACCAGCTCTCTCACCAGCTAAACCATTTATATAGGCTGCAGCCTGTCCTGCTTCAAATGGGTTTATACCTCGAGCTAAAATTGCCCCTGCAATTCCGGCTAAAGTATCTCCCGTTCCCCCGACAGTCATTAAGGAAACTCCGGTTTTGTTTAAAGCTACCTCTTTGCCATCAGAAATTATATCTACCCCGCCTTTTAACAAAATTGTGGTTTGCAATCTTTGAGCCTCTTCTTGAACAATTTTTATTCGCTCCGTATCACTTTTTCCAGTGACTTCCTTTTTAGTTAAGATAAAAAATTCATACCCATGAGGAGTGATTAAAAATGGTTTGCCAGAAATTATCTCTGGTTTTTCTGCTATAGCATAAATGGCATCGGCATCAATAATACAGGGAACAGAAAGTTCAGTAAGAAAATCCAAGATAGTTTGTTGGGTTTCCTCAGATCTTCCCATTCCTCCTCCAATGACTACGGCTGTCTTTCCTCTCGCTACCGCTTTTGCTCCTTCTGTCATTCCAAGCAGAGTGGCTAAATGTTCTTTTGTTAACCAATCACCTTTTAAGGGGTAAGCTGCTAAATCTGGAGTAAAGGAAGCGATAATATCTGCTGCTCTTTTTGGAGCAACAATTCTCACCATATCCACTCCTGATCGGAAGGCAGCTAATGCAGCCAAAGCCGGAGACCCTGAATAAAATTCAGACCCTCCAATAATCACTAATAAACCATAATCATATTTTTTGCCTACTTTTGGCCTTTTTGGATAAATCTTTTTTAAGATCTCCTTGGTTACTTCAATCATAATTGTATTTCTTTTAAATATTTCCTAAGTTTGGGACCAATTTCCGGGTGATTTAATGAAAGATAAAAATGAGATTTTAGCCAGTCAAGCTTATTTCCACATTCTAACCATCTCCCCTCAAATTCATAGCCATAAATTATTTTACCATCTTTTATCATTTTGGACAAAGCCTCAGCGAGTAGAATCTCCCCCCTTGGGGAAGGTTGAGTTATTTTCAGATAATCAAAAACTTCAGAGGTGATGATATATTTGCCAACGATAGCTAAGTTAGAAGGAGCGATTTCAAGGGGAGGTTTTTCCACAATTTCCTTAATTTTGTAAATACGCTGCGCAATTTTCTCAATCTTAACTGTTCCATAAGCAGATAGTTTTTCTTTAGGAAGGCGGAAAAGAGCTATAACTGGCTTCTGGCAGGTTTTGAACACTTTCATTAACTGAGAAATACAAGGTGTTTTTGAATCAACAACATCGTCTGCGAATAAAACGGCGCAGGGCTCTTTCCCTATTTTATTTTTCGCCTGCAAAATGGCTTGTCCATCACCTAAGGGTTTTTTCTGAAAGACAGAGGAAAAGGAAATATTTTTAAAGAGCTCTTGTAAATTTTTTATTTCCGGCAAAAGATGAGTTTGTTTTTTTTCTTTCAAAATTTTTTCCAGTTTTTTAGGTTTTTTAAAGTAATCCAAAACAAATTTTTTTTCGGGCGGAACGACGAAGATTATCTCCTCGATTCCTGAATTCTTAACTTCTTCAACAATATATTGAAGCACGGGTTTGTCGACTAAAGGCCAAAACTCTTTTGGGACCACCTTACTAAGCGGCAAAAACCTTGTTCCTAAACCAGCGATTGGAATAATTGCTTTTTTGATTTCTACCATAGTATTTATTTATTTTAACATAAATTTTTAAAAAAAGAGTAGATAAATTTAAGTTTCATCTACTCTTAATTCTATATTAGAAATAATTCTGAGATTTTTTATTTTTATTATTTTTTTCTCCTTCTTAAAAAAGCAGGAATATCCCACGCAGCCTCTCTGGATAGGTGTTCTTTTTCAGCCTGCTCTGCTTCTTGTTTTAGTTCCAGAGCATTTCTCCTCGTTTTCATCTCCGTTTTCTCCTCTTTAATTTCTGGAGAAAAGACTAGATTTTTACTAGTACTAGACTCTTCTGATTTAATCTCTTTCTTTTTGTTTTTTTTAGACTTTTTGGCCCGCTTCGCCGTAGCTTCAGCGAGGCGAGCCCGCTTCGCCTCCGACCCGCTCCGCCGAGGCGAGGCGAGAGCGAGGCGAGTAATTTTAGTGATTTTTTTAATTTTAGAAATCTTTTTCTTGGCTGGAGTAGAAATTTTTGGTTTTTCTCTACAGCCTACGGCCAGCAGCGTAATTTTTATTTTATTTTTGTATTTTTCATTCTCCGATATTCCAAAAATAATTTTTGCTTTTTTATTGGAATCTGCGATGCGTTTACTAATTTTTTCAACTTCTGTAATTTTCAAATCTTTCCCACCTGAAATATTAAATAAGATTCTGTCTGCCCCTTCCATTGTATATTCATAAAATGGATTTTCCAAGATTTTCTTAGCTTCTTCTTCAACCTTATTTCCCCCTTGAATCAAAACTGTATGTAAATAAGAAAGCCTTCCTTTCCCAGAGAGAATAGTTTTTACATCAGCAAAATCAATATTAATTAAACCTGCTAAATATAACATTTCAATCAATCCCTCCAAGTTTTCAGCTAAAATCTTATTAATAGCAGAGAAAGCCTCTTTAATTGGCGTTTTTTGAGAAATTAACTGGAAAACTCTTTCATTGGGAACAATAACAATTGAATTTAAATTTGGCCTTATTTTTTCCAGGGCATTTAATGCTATTGCTAACCTTTTTTCCCCTTCAAACAAAAAAGGCAAAGTAAAAATACCTAATGTATAATTTTTTAAATCTTTAGCTGCTTGACCAAAGATAGGGGTAGCTCCTGATCCTGTTCCTCCTCCCAGACAAGAAATTAAAATCGAGAGATCTTGACCCCGAAAAATTTTTTTAATTTTTTCTATTTCTGCCAGAGCAGCTCTCTCAGCTAACTCAGGATTCATTCCCGTTCCCAGTCCTCGAGTAAAATCTTTACCAAAATGAAATTTTGTAACCCCTTTCGCTGATTTCTTTAAAGCTTGTAGGTCGGTATTGGCTACCACAAATTTTATTTTCTTTAATTTAGGAGCAATTCCTGAAACAATTGAACTTCCTCCTCCACCAATGCCAACTACCTTCATTTTGATTTTCCTTGGTTGAAAATCAAAAACTTTCTCTTGAACCTGAGATTTTCGGATTTTTTTAATCTTTTTTCTTTTCTTTAATCCTTTTTTCCTTTTTGAGACTCTTCTTGCCATTAGCTTAATATAAAACTAGCGAAAATTTCTGTCAAATCCGCCTCATCGGCGGACGTGCCGAAGAGGCACGCCTCTAATGCCTTTCCTTCTCAAAAGCAAAATTAAAATAATGCCAGATATGAACCCTCCAATGTGGGCTAAATAAGCAATGGAAGTTGGCTGGCCAATGTAGGCTAATTGATAGAAAAACCACGCACCTACATAAAGATAGGCCGGAACCCAGAAAAGGATAGGGTGAAAAAAAATTATTATAAAAGCTCGAATTCTATTTTTAGGATAAAGAATTACATAGCTTCCCAACACTCCAGAAATAGCTCCCGAGGCACCAATTGCCGGGATGCCGGCTTGTGCTGCTGGGGCTCCGAAGACATGAAAAAGACTGGCAAAGATGCCTACTGCCAGATAAAAAATTAAAAATTTTATTTTTCCTAAATTGTACTCAATATTATCTCCAAAAATCCACAAAAACCACATGTTACCGACTAAATGCAAAATACCTGCATGTAAAAATATGGAAGTAAATAATGTGAAGAGTCGTTCGCCTTCTAAAATCTGACTAGGAATTGTTCCGTATTGGAAAATTATTTCTTCGAAATTTCCGCTGAAAAAAACAAATATAAATACTAAAACATTAATAAAAATTAAGGCCAGAGTAACATAGGGAGGCTTTAGACGAGGAGCTGATTTATCATAAAGAGGAAACATAGTTAAAATATATCAAGATACTGATTTTGAGTCCAGAGAAATGTGCCTCTCCGGCACATCATCCGATGAGGATGATAAAAAAAGCGACTCTCGCTATTGTTGAGTCGCTTTGGAACTTACCATTGTTGAGCTATGGTTCTTCTGATTTTTGCAGGGTCTTGCCCTTTTTCCTTGGCTTTACGCACTACATTCTCTGGCAGTTTAAAAGGGGAAACGTCTTCTTCAATAACTGTCAGTTCTTCGATACTACTTGCTCCATGTTTTTCTAAAGAAGTTAACACTTCCTTAACAAGGATTTCTGGAGTGGAGGCTCCTGAAGTCACCCCTACTATTTTTGCATCCTTGAGCCAATCAAGATTAATATCGCTTGCTCTATCTATAAGATGAGCTTCTGCCCCATAAATTTCAGCAACTTCTCTCAACCGTTTGCTGTTTGAGCTTTCTTCAGAGCCCACAACAAGCACAACATCTGCTTTTCTTACTAATTTCTTCACCGCAGCTTGACGGTTATCAGTTGCATAGCAGATATCTTCCGGCTCCAAAAGCTGAGGAAAGCGCTGCCTTAGGGCTGAGGTGACCTCTTTCATATCATCTACGGAAAGGGTGGTCTGGGTAAGGCGGACTACTTTTGTTGGATCTGCAACCTCGACAGTTTCAGCGTCTTTAACGGTCTCAACCAGTCTTCTCTGTTCTTTCGGGATTTGTCCTAATACTCCACGAGGCTCCACATGATCATGATGGCCGACAATAATGATGGTGTTTTCCTTATCCTTCTTTGCGTAAAAGATAGCTTCTTTGTGAACTTTCAGCACTAATGGACATGTTGTATCAACGACCGTAATTCTTCTTGAGCTCGCTATCTTATGATCCTCAGGAGGTGAACCATGGGCTGAGAAGACAACCGTAGCTCCCTGGGGAATTTCTTCGATTCTCTCCACAAAGATTACCCCTTTTTCCTTAAAATGTTGAACTACGTGGTCATTGTGCACAATTTTGTGCTTCATATAAATCGGCGGGTCATAGAGCTCAAGCACGATTTCCAGTGTATCGATGGCCATTTCTACACCACTGCAAAATCCCCGGGGTTTAGCTACCAAAACCTGAAAAGACACAAAATCCCTCCTTTTTACGAGTATGCTACTTAAATGTGCTACTTGTATGGTAATAAAATGAGCTCAATCCGTCAATGCTGGCCACCGTGAAGGACTACTCACTATTTCTGAAAATTCAAAACCGTCCCTAATTTCCTGTTTCTTAAACGCAAAAAGCCCCTTAGGGGCTTTTTGTTCATCAGTTTAGGAGTTTTTTAAAACCTTTCTTTCATTGGCCTTGCTTCATTTACTACAATAGTTCTTCCATCTAATTCTTTTCCATCAAACATTTCTATTGCCTTTTTCGCTTCGTCCTCTGAAGACATTTCTACAAAACCAAATCCTTTTGATCTACCAGAAGTTCTATCTATGATGATACTTGCTGACTCTACTTTACCTGCTTTTGCAAAGTGATCGCGAAGACCATCTTCGGTAGTATCGAAAGAAAGACTTCCTATATAAAGTTTTTTATTCATTTCTAGAAAATTGATTAATTAAATTTTACCGACCTTGTTCTCAACTTAGAAATTACAGTACTTCCTTGAGAAAAAAGAACTGCTATTCTCAAATATACAGGAAATGTTTTTCTCTGTCAAATTGATATTTATTACTTTAGCAGGCATTATCCTTTTCTTTTAAAGATATTCTTGAACAATCTTTTTTTTAATCTTTGTTTTCTTCTAGCTTTTTTACTTTTTCTCATATTCTTTTTAATCCTAACTCTTTTAGAAGTAAAAGTCAATTCACTTTCAAAAAAAAAGACAAAAGATACTGGCTGGCGACCTCGGTCTAGAACCCGCTTTTTAAGGGGAATTTCGGCGGCTTTTAAGGATGTCTCAAAGTGGTATGTTTTTTGAGCCTACGTCGTCCCCCTCTACTTCCTTATCAGTATTATTATCCTCGTCTTCATTATTTTCTTCTTCGAGGTCTACTTCTTTTTTTATTTCTTTAAATTCATTCTCAATCGTTTTAAGTCGTTCTTTACTGGCTTTAATAAGGACTGCTGCTTCTTTTACTTTTTTCAAACCTTCTTCAATATCAATATCTTCCTGGTTTTCAAACCATTCGGTAATTTTAGAAAGCTGTTTAAGATTGTTGCTTAAATTTTTAATATCTGGTTTTTCTTTAGGCATTTTGCTTTTTATTAATTTTACTAATATTTTTTACTTTAGAAATAATTGTTCCATCCACTACACGGATATCTACATCTTCTCCTATTTTAGTATTTCGTATACTTCTAATCAATCTACCATTACATCGTGCAATACTGTACCCAAGTTTAAGTTGGGTTTCTGGATTACGAAGATAAACAATTTTATCCGAGTGCTCTAATTGCTGATTGATTATTGATACTAATGATTTAAATCCAAATATGGATTTTCTCCATGAGCTTTTTAAATTAATTTTACAATTCTGGAGAGCATTCTTAAATCCTTGAAAAGAAATCTTTAGCGAGGTTTCAATCTCTCTGTATTTATCAAAAATTAAATTATTTATTCCACGAATTGTATCTACCGATTGATTTATTAATGAATCGGCGTTTTCCAATACATCCTCATAAGAACTAATAATATCTCTTTCGTATTCCTCTAATAGTAAAGCTGCTTGTTCCCACGACTCGCTAAGAACGGTTGCCGCAATGCTTGGCGTAGAAACCATTACATCAGCCGCTAATGCTGCAAGGGGAACATCTTTATGGTGACCGATTGCCGCAATTACCGGGACTGGAAAATTAGCTATTTCCCTAGCCAATAATTCATTATTAAATGCCAGCATTGATTCTAAAGAACCTCCCCCGCGCATAATTACCAATACTTCTATGTCTTCTTTTTTAAACGTTTTAATTGAAAGCAATAAATCGGCAATAGCAGCTTGCCCTTCTACTCGAGAATCAATCATTTTAACTTTAAATCCAAACCTCCCTAAGTTATTTAAAAAATCAGCAAGAACCGCCCCTTGTCGTGATGTAATCATTCCGACTTTCTGCGGATATTTTGGAATTGGCCGCTTTCTAGATTCTTCAAAAAGCCCCTCTGTGGTTAATTTTTTCTTTAATTTTTCATACTCTTTTTTCAAAGTCCCTTCTCCGGCATATTCAATGACTTCGGCTATAAAAGATAGCCTTCCTGATAGCGGATATATTTCAGGATACCCGGAAGCAATAATTTTAAGCCCCTCTTTTAATTCAATGCCATAAATATTATATCTGGATTTCCAAATTATACATTTTATTATACTTCCATCTTTTTCGTCTTTTAGGGAAAAATAGACATGGCCCGTGGGACCAAAACTAACCTCGCTAATTTCTCCTATAATTTTTGCTCTAAAATCTTTCAAGCCCTGGTTTACAATTTTAATATAATCAGAAATAGAAAAAATTTTCTCAGCTTTTTGCTTATTTTCTTCTTTCATGATTTGGAGATTCAATTAATAAAGACGAGTTATTCATAAGACAAATGAGAAACTATAAAGGAGGGTTTCAAGAACTAAGTTAGAGTATTGACAACCCTTCTTGAAATTTGCTAATATAGAAATGGAATTGCTTCCGAGCTGAACTGTGGCGTTTATCGCCGCGTTCCCGAAAGGGATAGGCTCGGAAGTTTTATTTTCGAGTGAAACAAGAAAACAAGGTTCTCATCGAAGGTGAGGTTCTTAATTCCAAAGGAATCAAGGTTCTGCCGAAGGCAAGGTTCTTATTTTGGCCAAATTTGAACATAAATTTCTCTATGCGCTATGATTTTTCTGTATTCCTCTGCATATTTCTTCCCTTTTTGGATAGATCTATTTATCACACCCGCAACATAATCCGCTAACTGCAATAAATTATTCCCACTCGATCGTTGCATTTTTACTTTTCTAATTAATTTCTTATCTCTTTCATTCATTCTCTTTCGTAAATATTTTGCCAACTGTCTTCTAAAATCTAAATTTCCGCTTTTATCAATTATGATGATTGCGCTTTCTAACTTCTCTTTTGCATTTTCAAATACTAAACCACAAGTATATTTATAAAAAGATTTTTTATCTCTAAAACCCTCACCCCAAAGCTTTTTGGGGTCTTTATTAATAACAATTCCATAATAGAAAAAATTATATGGAGCCACCGCCTGTAAAAAAGCCCGCCTTACCTTATCGGAGTTTCTTTTAAAATGGAATTCGCTATTTGGCTCCCAGCCTAATTCTTTTCTCAAAAGATTGATTCTCTGATCGCAAGCCAAGGCCTCATCTCTCTCCTCAAATATAACCAACGATACCGTGAAATATCGACTAGATCCTTTTTCTATTTTTAATCCTGGATCTCCAGACTCGTCAATAAAAACTAACATATTTCTTTTTATTCTACCAATTCTCCTTTAAATGCTTTATTTAAAACGCTTTCGAATAATTCTTGAAGTTTTTGTTTTCTTGCCCTGTAGTTGCCGAGCCCCGCATCAGAATAAATTTGATACGGGGTAAACTCCGCGAGGCATACTTCAGGGTGTTCTAAAAGCCTGCCCCGTACTCAGCTTTGCTGTAGTGTGGGGTTTTTGCTTGTATATACTCATTTAATCAACTTGCCTGTCATTGATTGATTTAAAACTGATTCAAATAATTAGAAGAGTCTGTGGGAGTCAAACTTCCACAGATTCAACTTCCAATTTTTTCCAGGTCTGCTTTTCGTTTTCTTGCCATAGTAAATTAAGTATTTTTTATAAACCCCAACTATCTTTGAGAAGCTGGTATATATCATCCATACCAAGCTCCTTTAAGTGTTTGAGAAAAACTTCCCTAGGCGGCCAATTGCTATAGTAAGGTTCTTCGCATGGTCCAGTATAAAGACCCCCACCGGGTCCAGTGTACAGCCCTCCACCTGGGCCTGTATAAAGACTTCCTCCCGGACCCGTAGATAATCCACCACCGGGGCCAGTGTAGAGGCCACCACCCGGTCCGGTATATAATCCGCCACCTGGCCCAGTGTACAAACCTCCTCCAGGCCCTGTGTAAAGACCGCCGCCGGGTCCAGTATACGCTCCGCCGCCAGGACCGGTATAAAGCCCTCCCCCTGGGTCGGTATATAGTCCGCCGCCGGGGCCGGTGTAGCTATCTCGAGGCCATCCCTTGGCATTGTGATTTGATTTTGCCATGAATCTATCTATCTTCGTTCTCTATTAACTCCTCGACCTTTTGTTTGCTCCTTCAAATAATTCTTTTTGTTTTTTTTGAGGCGACGTGGGATTAAATATCTTTATAATTCTAAAATTTGCCAGTTACTGAAATTGTTTCTTAATTCTTTAGAATTTTTATCAAAATAAATCCATCTTCCGCGATAATTTCTTTGGTCAGTGTTAGTAACTATGCCACCAAAAAGTTTTTTGCCTTTTTTGTTTTGCGTTCGAATATACTTATACAAACCATCAATTTTCGGTTTAGCATCTCGCAATGTAATTCCCGTCTTGGTATCAAATAAGCCAATCCTTCCGTCTTTTATCTTAACGATAAAATCAACGTAAAAAGGTTTTTGCTCGCCATTATCATATGACACAGCGAAAAATATTTTGTCTCGATCCCCATTTTTAAACCACCATTCAATATTCTCTGATTTTTCCAAAAACTCAATGAATACTTTTTCTGTTTTCCATCTATTATCACTGTAAAACGGCTGCATTACACTCTTTTTTCTCTCCTCTTTTTTATAATCACTACCAAAAGTTAAAGATTCTGGCATGTCCCAATTTTCAAGAGGAATAATTTCTGGTTCGCGTTTAACTACTTCCTTCTGATATTCTTCTTTAGTCTTATCAATTACATTAACAAATTGTTGAATATTTTTATCGCTTAAAACAATCTGAGCGGTCTCATCTTCTCCCTCGCCTCGCTTCATTTTGAATTCTGTTTCAAAAAATTTATAAATTGCTTCTTTAACACGACCAACCGACCTGTCTTCTGGATAAAATGAAACAGAGCCCTCTCTCAAACTATTTCTTACAAAAAAATCAAACAATCTCTGTAGATCAAACCCACTTACTTTAATTGCTTTATCGCCAGCGATTGTTTTCCCCGCTAATAAATCAATATTTTCAGCTTTCCAATCATTAAAAACCTTTATATTCAATTTCTTCGCCTTCGTATCTATTTTCTTTTTTAGCCCATAACTTTTCGTCTCCTTCAAAAACAACTCTATAAAAAGCGGCGATAATCTTGTTTTCTCACGATATCGTTTTGAATAACAAGATAGTAAATTTATTGGCTTATAATCAGGTCGTCTCTTGCTTGTGTAAATAGTAATATAATCGCGAGCAATATCTTCTTTAATTTCTATATCGCTCAAGTTGGTATATACATAGCTGTAGTTCAAAATATCATTTTCATAATGTCCTTTTATTGGTTCCGGCATTCTCATAATTCTACCCACTGTTTGAATAGAAAATATTGGGCTGTGCCATTGTCTAAACAAAACTAAAATCTGCGCGCGAGGGCAATCCCAACCTAAAGCAATCGCCTGCTTGAAAATTAAAACCTCTACTTCGCTGTCATTTTTCTCAACATCTTCTTTATTAATATGTTCTCCTGAAAGCCAAATTGCTAACTTGCCATTTTCGATTGAGATTTTATATTTATCTTTTAAAATTCTAATCACCCTATCTTTCATTATATCTTCAAGCTGTCCAATCCTGTCTGGAAGTTGAATCAAAATTAATGGATTAATTTTTGCCTTCTCTTTTTGAAATGCTTTTAATAATCCTTTTTGTTTTTTCAATGCCGCATCAATAACCAATTCTTCACTACTGCCACTTAAATCAGATTCGATCTTTCCTCTTTTCAAAAGATTGACAAACTCTTCATTCAAGACCACTGCCTTTTTAATCATTCCTTCCCTTTTTACTTCTTCCAAATGAACATTTACTTTTTCGGCGTCAGGATCAATGATAGCCGGCGTTGCGGAAACATCAATCGTCAACTTTGGTCCAATCATCTGAATCAATCCTTGAGAAATTTCGCTTGTTGCGTGATGATGGGCTTCATCAATAATCAAGATTATTTCTCTACCCTCTTCTTTCGTTCTTTCCAGTACTTTGGATAAATTAAAATCCTGCTCATTATCGCGAATATAGACATTATCAGCTCTGTTTATGCTCTCCCAATTAAAAAACAAAGTTTCATTCTCGCCGATTTTCCTGTCATCTAAATCCTCAAAATATGAGCATTTTAACGCTCGGCTTTCTTCAAAATAATTTTCTAACTTAGCTCTACTTTGAATATGGAGTTGTCTTGGCGCCGTCCAAATAAAAGTAAGGTTTTGCCTTATTTCTCTATCATCAACCAGTTGTTTCAAAAATTCTGCCATCATTATTGTTTTTCCTGAACCTGTCGGCGCCTTAAAAACAAGCTTTTTCTCGCCAGAATAACCTAAAAGTTTCTTGGCTTTCTCTAATAATTCCTCTATTGCGTTTTCTTGATAAATTTTTAGTCGCATAAACGATTTAAAAATTATTTAAAACCATATTTTTGTTCTCTTTTCTTAAATGCCTCGGGACCACCTTCTAAAACATCATAAATTTGCTTTCTAAGCTTTGAATTTTCCAAAGAACCTTGATAGGCATCTGTACCCTGTCTATCCGCAGAAAGTACTGTAACTAATTCTGAATCGCCCAATACTACAATATTTGCATTATGTGTACATATGATTATTTGGCGCTTTATTTTTTGCCCTCTAATAATATTCACAACTCGGTCTGCAATAAACTTTGAGTCAAGATGTTCCTCAGGCTGATCAATAATAAGTGGGTGGTCTCCTGATTGTAAAATAAGTTCAATAAGAGTACCACAGCGTTCACCGAAGGACATGCTGTCTTTACCAAGAATTTTCCCTTTATATTGAATAAGATTAATTCCTCTCTCGGCATATTCTTGAAGTCTCATAATTAAATCCTTGCGCATAATTTCTGTTTCATCTCGTTGAAAAAACCATTTTAAATTTTCCTGTTTTCCACCACTTTTCACTAATGCCGGTCGTTCTTTATTGTTCAAATTTTCAATAATCTTTTCTATCGAGTACTTCTTACTTTCTACTAATTCTTTTACAATTTCTTCAATAAAATTTTCTTTAACAGGAGAGAAAATATAAAAATATTTTCTTATTAGTGGTTTGGCTACTGAATCACTAGCTAAAAATTGTTTTTTTATCCATTCCGGTAGTCTTTTAAAGGGGTTATCCCAAACTACTCTGACATTGGTCTTTGAGGACAGTTTGTTAAATTTCTTAAGTATCCGATTATTTTCTTCTTCCCATTTGGCTAATTTTCTATTAAGCTGTTGTGCAAACTGACTATGTGTTTCTTTTGCTGCTTCGTACTCCTTTAATTTAGCTTCTAATACTCTTAACTGGCGATTTACAGCGTCTAATCTTTTTGTCCGTTTCTCATATTCTAATTGTGTAATCTTGACTCCGTGTTTTTTACAATAAGCAAGGAACTCTTTTTTAAGTAGCGTAGCTTCTTTTGCTAATCTTTTTCTTTCTTCCGAACTACTGATGTTCTGTTGAAGCCTTGGAAATCTTTTAATGATAGTTGCAAAATCACTCTTAATAAATTTATAAAAATTCTCAATCTCTTGAGATGTTGAAGGGCTCTTGGGAAATAATTTTAAAAGTTCACCCTTATCAGGAAGACTTATAAAACTAAACTGTTTATTGGCTTCTTCTAAAAATTTAATTATTGTTTGAATATTTTCGATAAATGTATCTAAAAGTTGGCTGTTTGTCCTATTTTCTCTGATTTTCTTGATTAAATCTTTGTACTCTTTGGTTTTTAGTTTTTCAAAATATTCTTCAATTTGCTTTTTCTCTGCTAAAAGCTTCTTTTGTTCAATCTCTACCTCGAATTTACGGAGATATTTTTCACGCAATTTTTTTAGATTTTCTTTCAATTCATCAATTTTTAGAGAAAGGTTCGAAAGAAGAGTTGATTCTAACCTATTTCTTATGTACTCATCTAACTTCTCTTTTTTATTAGCCACTTGCTCTATTTGTCCTTGCGACCAATATTCCATAGTTAAAGGCGGTGTATAAAACGGGTCTAATAAATCAACAATCTTTCTCTTTATTCCATCTATTTCTTTTTCTCCTTGCTGATATAAAATCTCAACAGTTAAACCCGGGAATCTCTTTGATAAGAAGCGAATTAAAGGTAATTTCTCATCTTTTTTAGCCTCTTTTTGATGTTGATTAAATGGATAATTAAGTAATTCTACAAGAACAGTTTTTCCAGAAGCCCGAGGACCAACAATATTTGTTAAATTGGAGCTGAAAAAAATTTGTTTTCCGAGATTTATAGGCGGGAAATCTTCGATGTCCTGTTGGCCTTGGTATCTTTCGACCCCTTTCAATTGAACCGAAATAATTTGTGGATATAAGTAAAGCTCTGGTCTTTCTCCTAAAGAAGTTCTTAATTCCGGTTCGTAAATTATTTGTTTCAATCCTTCAAAAGTGGGGTCAGCTTTAATCCAAGAAAATTCAGAGCCAATCTTTTCTAGTCTATGAGCATCAGAAACTCGTACAACTGGTTTTGGCTTTGCATTTTTATATCTTCCAATACCTAAAAAAAAGTTAACATCTTCTATTTTCCCAAAAAAGAAATCGGATATTTTATCAATTTCGATTGCTAACGATGCTCCCCTACCTTCATTCGGTGAAGGTCTAAAAGAACCATAACCTCTTGAAACTCCAGCAATAAGATAATCTTTTCTATGAACAAAGTTTTCTTTTAATTTTTTTCGTAATTCACTAAATTCAACTAGTGCCTTATCATAACCAATTTGCTGTAAATCATTTTCTGTACAGAATAGACTTCTATTTTTAGAATCCGTGCCAATGATAGGAAGCCTAGCAAGAAAATCTTTAATTTTCTTTATACTTACCGAGTCAGAAAAAATAACATGTAAATTTATGTATTCTCCACTACGATTCGGCTGCGATAACCGAAATTCTATATTTGACAAAATAATTTTTATCTTATCCAATCTACCCTTCTTTTTATAACTCAAAATTTTTTCGTACCCATTTATACAAAAATAATTGGTTAACCCCACACCTTCTAAATCTGTTCTTTCTATTTTCGCAATATAACTCTCCCATTTCTCATCGGAAGTCTTACCATTAAACTGATTATTGAGAACATCATCAGGGCAATGGATTTGTAAATCCCATTTTCTCCATTTCGATCCTCTTTGGTATAGACTTTGATTAGCCATATTTCTATCTAAATATTCTCCTATACACCCTTAAAATCGCTTCTGGTATAGGAGATAATTTTACTTTTTGTTTAATATCAGCGAATTCTTCGTCAAAAGTTTCGTCGCTTAGCGAAAAAACATAGACGCTAAACTTACCCTTGATGTTTTTAATTGTCTTTTTAAATCCTGGGATTGCTAATTGGTCAAAAATTATGCCGGTATAATGATTATTATTTTTGAAAATTTTAAAATCCTTTTTGTCTAAAACTTTTTCAAAAGTTTCTTCTCTAATACAAAGCATCTCCGTAGCTTGCTGTGTAAGTTTAATTTTATTTTTATCGGTCGGTTCAGCATCGACAAAATTAGTTTTGAAATATTTTAGGTTACCGCCTAATCCTTCCACCTTTTCCCCTTTCGAATTTTTGTATCCTCTAATAACTTTTTTAATCCTTGGATAACAAACATCGGTACAAATATTGTTTTCGTTATTGGTACAAAGAATAAATTGGCGATTGCCATCATCTTCTTTATTAAGTTCCAAAACCGCATGGCCAGTAGTGCCAGAGCCAGCCATAAAATCTAACACGATGGAGTTTTTGTCTATTGAAATGCTTAATAAATATTTTATAAATGATGGGTGCTTGGGATATTGTAATGTTTCTTTGTGTAAAATATTTTTTAATAAATCTCCTCCTTTTTGAGTAAATCCTAACAAGATTGTATGGGGTATATCAAAGCCACGCTTTACCATTTGTGGCTGAAAACGATCGCCTAGCAGATATAGATCTAAAAGTTCTTTGCCAAATTTATTAAATATTGGATGCTTGCTTTTGCTGATAAATTTATTTATAAATCGTTTCATATCATTTGGATTGGCCCATCTGGCTTTTAATCTGATAGATTGAACCAGTTTCCCGTTTCTTACGATTATTGGTCCTTTTATTAAAAAAATATCTTCCATACCATTTGTTTTTCTCGTATCTTTATATATCCCATCTGACACACCAACCACTTTTAACCCCTTGGGGAATTCTATAATTGGTTGTGTTTGGTTCTCCTTTCCTGTAGTACACCTCGCAACCTGTTTTTTAAATAACAACTTAAACGCCGCTTGTGATGTTTTCCCATATACTAATAAGAAATCGGAGTTCTTTATTTTATTAACATCGGAGGTTTGATTCGGAGTCTCTATCGTAAAAATTCCTATTTTATTATTTTCTCCAAATAATTCTGGCTGTCTGTCCATCAACAACTTCAACTGGGCCAACTCATTATCATCGATAGAAATAAAAATAAGTCCAGTATCTTTAAGTAAATTTTTAGCCAGCTTCATCCTTTTTTCCATAAAAGCAACCCACTTACTATGTCTATACCCATCATTAAGATCTACCCACTTATCGTTATATTTAAATTCCTTTGGCTTACCGGTGTTATACGGTGGATCAATGTAAATGACATCAACTTTTTTTGCGTGGGTATAATTCAAAACTGAAAGGGCGTGATAATTGTCGCCTTCAATCAGTAAATTTACCGGCTTGTCTTTGTCGGTGATTATTTCTTTATTTTTTACTTCTTTTAGCACTGGCAGTTTTTCTTTGCACATCTCAACCACTTCTTCAGGTTTTTCTTCCCAAACCAAGCCGTATTTCTTCCTTTTCTTCAATTCCTTTTTCAGGCGATCAACTTCGCCTTTCAATTTTTCAACCTCTGATTTTTTATTAGTCTTTGCCATAATTTTAAATCAATTTTTTCTCTTTGAAACTAAAAGGAGGTTTGTTTTTGGCAATAATTATGTGGTCTAAAACATCAATGCCCATTATTTTACCAGCTTCAATTAGCCTTTTGGTAATTTCTAAATCGTCTTCTGAAGGTTCGGGATTTCCAGAAGGATGGTTGTGGACTAGAATGACTGAAGCTGCATTTTGTTTCAGAGCTTCATTAAAAATTTCCCGAGGATGAACAAGATTAGCATTAAGTGTGCCAACAAACATTGGCTTTTTGTAAACCATCTCATTTCTGGCATTAAGATAAATTGCCATTAAATGCTCACGAGTTTTATCTCTCATATAAACCGCTTGAGCTAAAACATCTTGAATCGATTTGATTTGAGGTAAACTTTCGTCTCTAACCTTTAACGCTCTTTGGATCAATTCCTGAGAGGCTAAAATTGTACAAGCCTTAGATTGGTCTATTCCATCAATCTTTATTAAATCTTCATATTTCATTTTAAAGAACCTCTTTTTAGAAAATTTATTTAAAATTTGTTTTGCCAAATCTAAAACATTCTTACCTTCCCTGCCGGTCCGGAGTAAAATAGCTAAAAGTTCTTCATCTTTTAGGTTTTGGGCGCCTTTTGAAATCAATTTCTCTCTCGGCCTTTCAACTTTAGGTAAATCTTTTATCTTATAGCTTTTTCTTAAACCTTCTTTTGTCATTTGAGTTTTCTTTTAAAAATTTTTCTAAATCGCTTTGTTTGATTCTCCATTGGCCGATTTTGGAGGCTTTAAGCCGGCCAGATTCAATATAACGGTTGACTGAACGCTCGCTGACTCTTAAATATTTGGCAACTTCTTTTATGGTTAAGAGTTTATCCATATGTTTTATTTTAACTTTTCATCTTTTCTCTGTCAATTTTGGCAATTTTTGACAGAATAAAAAACGCCCCGTAAAGGGACGTGGTCCCCACGGGGACTTTACGTCCCAGCGATGGGCATTTTTTTATTCCACGAAATAGGGTACTCTATGGTGTACCCTATAGTGTACCTTATAGGGTACACTATTTGATAAGTTATTTTTTAGCTTGTGCGATATTTTTTAGTTAATTAAACCTACAATTTAATTAATATAACCCCAGGTGCGAAGTTTTTTACTATCCACTCTCCAATTTTTACCTATATCAGTACGATAAAACATATGTGGAATTTTAATATCCCTTATTAGTTTGTGGGTTTTCTGTCTTGCTTTTTTTACAGTAACACCGCTTCCAGTCACAACAAGAAGCCAACCTGATCCTCCGGCAATACGCCAAACATCTTGTTTATCTTTTTTCACGTCCCCAATATGAACACCTCCTAAATTAGATGAATTTTTAAAAATAATTGTTAAATTTTTATATGTTTTGATAAGTTCTCGATTGTTTCCTCCAAAAAAATACGAGAAATATGAAGGCACTAAAATTACTACACCGACCTGAAAACCTCGTTTTGTCTGAATCTGAAATTTTTCTCCCCTCGCTAAGCGATATAACCATTCTGCTGTTGGTGTGGTTATCCCCTCAAGTTGAATTTGAATTGTGGGATATCCAAATCGAGAAGTAAATTCAAGTGGATATATTCCCTCATTATTCACAATACAATTAATATCGATATAACCTATATAACCAGATTCCTTAAGTGCGGGCAGCATACGTTTAAGTGTTGCACGGAATAAAGTATTCGATGAACTCCAGTACATAAGTGTTCCCATTTCACCCGTAAAGGGACCGATATTGCCGGGGAAAAATCTCTTGTGTTCAAAATTAATATTGATGGGGTAAATAAACTCTTTTCCGTTGAAAAATGCCCCAACTGCAACTTCAACTCCTCTTACGAATTTCTGGATTAAAAAAGTTGGACATTTTTTTTGTAAAATAATCTTGTTTTGTTCAAGAAATTCAAGAAGATCTTTGCCGTTTTTTTCTTCTCCCAAAACAATTAAATCTTTTTCGTATTCTTTATTTTCACCATCCTGTAATCTATTACTACTTGGCTTGAATATATAGGGCATGGGATTTTTACGAATAAAGCACATGGCTTTATCATAATCAGAGAACTGCCAACTTGGCAGTATGTTTATCCCATATTTTTTGAGTTCTAATTGACCAAACTTACGATCTTTTTCTAATCTGTCAGTATATTTACTACCTCCTATTACTAGCTTGCCTTGTTTACGAAGGCTATCAGCGATCTCTCCAAAGCCCACATCATCAAATATTATGACATCGGCCCAATTTTTATAAGGTTTCCATGATTTTATTCTCTCAATGAAGCCAGTATAAACATCGACATCCTCCTTTGTTTCAATATAAGCTTTTACCTCATGACCGTTGCGTTTTAGTTGCCATGCAAGATCGCCACTTAGATTTTCTTTTGATATAAATAGAAGTTTTCTTTTAGAGTTCCTTGCAATCATATTCATTTGCTTCAATAAGATAATTCTTATCTTCTTCCATATTCCTGTATTTTATCAAAAAACCGCCCCCTTGGCGATTTTTTTATTAGCTTGCATTGAGCTTGTCGAAGTGCTGGCAGTCGTGGACGATTTTCGAACTTCAGTCAGTTCCAATGCAGAAATAATTTACCTAGCTAATTATTAGAAATGTCTTCAAAAAACGAGACCACTAATTTCGAACCTCTTGGTGTTCTGCGCCAAAGCTGGCCAATGCGCCAGTCATCCCACTGATGGCCTAGGTTTGGATAAATAACGCTGCGAACCAAGGCATCACATCCTTCATAGTCGATAATCTCACGAGTATTAGACTGTTCTATGATCTTAGTTTCTTGGCTGCAGCCGTTTACATTTTTCCAAGTATTTACGGTGGTGCCGAAATCTAACCAATTAAAGAAACCATCATCACCCGCGACTCCGCCCTTGAATGGAATACTGGCATCCCTCATGCCATGGGCTAGTAATATTGGAATTGCAGTCGATGGTTTTAATACCTTTTTTTCGACTCCTACTGATCCAGATATAGCAGCTACTCCAGCAAATTTGTCCGGCTGCTCAGTAGCTAGATATTGAGACATTGTTGCACCGTTAGAAAATCCTGTTATAAAAATTTTTGACTGATCTATATCGTAATCCTGAACAAGCCTCTCTATAAGAGCCAGAATGAATCCAGCATCATCAATATTGTTCTCAAGTCCAGTTCCACAGCAGTAAGTCGAGTTCCAACCTGCTTGCAACCCTTTCTTATTTGATGGAACGGCGTCAGGATAGACTACGATTGTATTTTCGTCGGTGACATTGTGAAGTCCAGTGTAGTAGGAAAAACGTCGGCTGCTTCCTCCTAGAGCATGAAGCCCAATGATTAATGATTTCTTCCCGCCACTTTCAGGATCATATATTCTGTAGGTTCGTTCCAATCCATCATGAGTCAGGTTTTTCGGGCTGGATAATAATACCTGTCTATCGGCTGGAGTAAACACGAATAGCAATATTAAGACCAAAGCTGCTAACAAAAAACCTAATACTATTAAAATTACCATAAATGGAACCGCACTTACTTCCCTAACTTCTGATGGTCCTTTTTTACTTTCAATCATACATTAATTTTCTCAAACTAATAGTCACATTCTTTGCCTTGGAAAAGTCAAGCTGGGTCTAAATGCCAGATGAGACAATTTTCGAACCGTAAATTAGGTAGAAATGATTAAATATCCTGAGTTAATTCTACAACAATCGAAGAAATTATTACAAATCCTATGATGTTTTCAATAAAATAAAAAGTGGTCCAGATATGGACCACTTTAATAATTTAGTAACAAATTCCTTCCAATTCTTCCTTGTGGAGTATACCTCCAGCGACAACGGTATCTGCGCCGCCATAGTAAACATAAATGTCATCTCCTCCAGTATCTACCGCTGCACAACAGAAGCATACATTGGGTACACACCCAATAGTTTCGTATTCTTCAGCAGGCCACAAAATGGGCTCAGGATGAATATAGTTTACCTTGGTTGGATCGTGTAGATCCAAAACCGCAAATCCGAGACTGTATACCCTCTCCACGTCATAACGACTCTCTTTGTTAGAAGTATTAATTAGCACTAACCACCCCTTTGGAGTTTTGATTGGTGGAGAGGCAATTCCGATTTTCCAAGGCTTAACTTCGTTGTGTGGATTTGGATACAATTCTTCTGATTTAATTAGAATCTGACCGTCCTGCCAGTTATTATTAAGGCTGAGATCTTCACTCCTTGAAATCCAGATATGTGGATACGTCCTGTGAAGTAAAAATGCGCAATTCCCTATTGGTTCAGGGAAGACCACAGTATTCCTGTCTATTCGATTAAAAGAAAAACCTACCCATTCATACTCAAAGAAGTCCTTTGTTCTGAAAATTCCTACTCGCACATTGTCAGGTTCTGCAGTGGCAGATTTGACGGCGGCAAAGACATAATACCACCCGTCAACCCATTGAATAATTCTCGGATCTTCAATTCCTCGTGCACAGTATTGATTAAAGCCTCTTCGTAATACCGGCTCATCATGGATAGACCAGTTTTTTCCGTCCTCACTCAGGGCCAGCCCAATATTAGAATATTGGTGGTCCTTGCGAGAAGTGGCTCTAAATAACATTTTATACAAACCATCGTTATCATCTTTGATTACGCCGCAATTAAATACGGCGACTTTCATCCAAGAACTGTTTGGATCAGGAACTATCAGGGGATTGTGAGAGAACCTCTTAATCTGAATTCTTTTGGTGTATGTCCTGCTTCTTTTTGGACGAGAAATCTCAGGAGTTACCATGTTCTTTTCCTCTCCTCTCTGTTTTTTCTTTCGTGCAGAATATTCAATTATTAACGAACATTTTTTCCCTTTTTTTTTATTATGATGATGCAGGGAAATCCACCTTATTACTCTTTAAACATAACATATTTAAAAAATATGTCAATATTAAAATTGTCTTTTCAAATAAAAAAATATTAATTTAACGATAAAGGTTCGAATCCTACCCTGGGGTAAGCGAATTTTGAGAAATTTTTTAAGTTAAATTTGAGTATTTAGCTTATTCTACCCTACTCGTTAACTCACTATATTTTGTTTAAAAACAAAAGTCTCCTAACTGGCTGTTAAGAGACCTTCTTGAGCCGAAGCCCTTGTAAGGATAAATCAGATCAGCGGACCATCGATTCGGTTGATGCTCTCAAGCATGTCGTGCCCGATTGTACGGCTGACAAAGTGTCTGGGATCGAACCCGTCGAGGATCGTGGCGACGTAGGTGCGAAATCCTATCCACCTGCCACTGTCGGCGACCGCCTGAAGGTTGAACATCGGAAGCTCGCCGATGTCTATAGCTCGACCGACCGGGGCACACATCGCAAGGATATGATAGACGCGACCCTTGAGATCGCCATCGAACTCCTCATCGGCGAAGACTATACGAAGCCTATCACCAGGCTTGACCGAATTGATAACCTCAAGCATCTGCTTGTAAGTCATCTTTGGCGCTTGCGGTGCAGGAGTAGGCTGACTACGATCCGCAAATCCGTATCCACTCATGACTTGTCTCCTTTCCCCGAGATTACTCGGAGCCCGTAAAACTACGGAATCGTTACTGTCCAATACCTCTATGATACGCCCGTATTTCCGTTTTGTCAAGTTTTTGCATATCAAAAAACCGCCTTCTTGGCGATTCTTTTACTTGCTCGGTCTCTCGAACCGCGCTCAAGGTTTTAATTCGGTGACTGGGGCTGGCACAGAACCATACGGTTCGTGCCTAGCCACGCACCGAATGGTGCTGTGGCTGGGAGTCGTGGTACAGAACCAGCCGGTTCATACCTACCCCGTACCGAATGGTACTGGGGTAGACGATTTTCGATTTGGTTTATTTAAATTCCGAATAATAACGTTAGCCCAATCAAAAGTAAGGCCATTAACACCACTCTTCTAAAAGTTTCGGTTGGTATTTTCTTGACTATCCCTTTCCCGATTATAACTCCGAAAAAAGCTATTACAATTAAAGCTGGGATATAATAGAGGTAAATTTTATCCAAAATAATCCCACTTGCAAAATACACAGGTATTCTGGTTAAATCAATAACAATGGCAATCATCGCTGAAGTGGCTATATAAACTTCTTTAGGCAAGCCAAAAGCATTCAAAAAAAGTGAACGAATGGCTCCGCCTGTACCAATGAGCCCTGCTAAAAATCCTGAACCCAATCCACCTCCAAACGCAACATAATTGACTGGTCTTAGCTGAATGACTTTTTTCGTAAAGGAATAAAAAACAAAAGTTATCAAAAATAAACCAAAAATAACTTTTACGGTTTCTGTATCTAGTATGGCTATGAGTTTGGCGCCGAGGAATGAAGCCCCAATACTGGGAATACCAAATTTTAAAAATATTCCCCAATTTATTTTTTTAAAAAGAAAAATTGTAGATACATTCCTAAATAAATGAAAAAAGGCTACCAAAACAATGGCCACCTTGATATCAATCACCAGAGAACTAAATGGTGTTAAAATAGTAGCTGTACCGAAGCCCGCTATAGTTCCAATTACTGCAGCAATAAAGGCAATTATGAAAAAGAAAAAATGCTCCATATGTTGATTATATCATTTAGAGGGTTTGAATACCTAAGAAAAAAGTCCGAGGCAACAACTCTCGGGCGATAACTTATTAAAGTGAGCTCGAATAGTACAGATTCGGTCAATAGGCATCCATGGTGCTTATTTTGAGAGCGAAAGGAAAACTATACCGAATCGCTTCTAATTCTTTGCGTATAGCCCCTTGATCATAACCGAGTGCAATGATCGAGGGTTGATGCTTCTTTATCACTTTCCAACTATATTGAACCCTGTCCCCCTCTACTATTTCATCAACTATCCCCTCTTTGCTCAGAAAGTTTATTCTCTCTGGTAAGCTGAAACGTGCTAGCCGATTTTTAAATTGCTGTACAGCTTCGTCTGGTGCCACAACAACAAGCAGATAATCCCCGTATTGTTTCGCTTGCTTTAAAAAATTTCTGTGCCCCTCATGAATTCCGTCAAACACTCCAAACACCATAACTTTCTTTTGTTTATTTTGTTTTTTCAGAGACATCATTATAAGAGTATCAAAAATAAAGATAGATTGGAAGAAATTTGTTCAAAAAATCCTATAGCACTCCGCCTAGGAGATGAAGTGACGGGTACTTTCTTCTATTATAACTAGGGTTCTTCCATGTAATTCTTTATGTGACACAAATCACTGATAAATATATATGCACATGATATGGTCAAGTTGTCATGAATATTAAAAAGGATAAATTTGGCCCTGAATATCTTTTAGAGGTTTACGATTCAAAAAACGGCATGCGAGGTTTTTTAGTAATAGATAATACTACTCTTGGTCCTGGAAAGGGAGGAATCCGCATGACGCCTGATATAACACTGGAGGAGATCTTTACACTAGCTCGTACCATGACTTGGAAAAATGCCTTAGCAGAGTTACCTTTTGGTGGAGCAAAAGCAGGTATTGTTTTTGACCCAAAGAGTTATTCCGAAGAAGAAAAAAAAGAAATAGTCCAGGCATTTTCGAGAGCACTCAAACCCTTTGCCCCAAAGCAATATATTGCGGCACCAGATATGAACTTGGGAGAACGTGAGATGCAATGGTTTGTTGAGGCAAACGGAAATTGGCACGCAGCCACTGGTAAACCAGCAAATCTTTGTATGAAAATTTTTGGCAAGCCAGGTGAAAAATGCGGCATTCCTCATGAGTTTGGGAGTACGGGATCTGGGGTAGCTGAGGCAACAAAAGTTGCAACCAATCATATTGGTATGGATATTGCAGGAGCGCGCATTGCAATCGAGGGTTTTGGTAATGTGGGAGAATTTGCGGCAAAATATTTGAGAGAAATGGGTGCAAAAGTAGTCGCTACTTCTGATATTAAGGGTACGATTTATGATGCGGATGGGCTAGATTTTCCAAAACTTCTTGAAGCTAAAAGGAAAGGTTCGGTCACCCAATACAAAGAAGGAAAAAAGTTATTACATGAGGAAATATTTGAACTACCAGTTGATATTTTAATTCCTGCTGCTATTCCAAATGTAATTACTAACGATAATTATAAAAAGGTCGAGGCAAAAATCATTATCGAAGCTGCAAACATTCCCATTCCCCATGATATTGAAAAAAAGCTACAAGAAAGAGGGATTGTTGTGGTCCCGGATATCATTGCAAATGCAGGTGGAGTCATTTCGTCATATGCAGAATACCGTGGATATAACCCAAAAGATATGTTCCGAGTGATAAAGCGCAAAATTTCAAGAAATACAAAAATGATTTTAGAAAATGCAGAAAGGTACGGAATAAATCCACGCAAGGCAGCAATAGATATTGCTCAGGAGAGAGTGCAAAAAGCAATGGCCGTTCATCGGAATAATCAGAAAAAAATAATTTAACAATTTATCAAATATGAAACCTTATTCCCTTATTTTACTTCTCATAGTTGCTATTGGTATTGGATTTTTTATATTTCGTCAATTACCACGGGACGACTTTAATCTGCCGCGAGGTGGAGATACAAGAAAAGAGGCTATCGTTATTGAGGACGGAAAAGAAATTGAAATTATGATTACTGACGGTGTAAAACATAGTATTCCTTTAGAAGAACTGCGAGGTGGCGGACCACCAAAGGATGGCATTCCTTCTATTGATAACCCGAAATTTGTTTCTGTCAAACAAGCAGAGAAGTGGTTAGGAGATAAGGATCCTGGCATTGTATTTTCGCGAGGGAATACTCATCGCTTTTATCCCTATCAAATTCTTGTATGGCATGAAATTGTGAACGACATCGTTGAAGGACAACGAGTTCTTGTGACTTATTGCCCTCTCTGCCTTACCGGATTTGTTTTAGATCCATTGGTACAAGGTGAACGTGTTGAATTTGGAACTTCAGGGTTACTCTGGAAATCAAATCTCGTAATGTACGACAGGAAGACCGACAGTTTATGGCCTCAGGTTTTAGCTGAAGCCGTGGTGGGCGAGATGACAGGCACAAAACTCAAGGTGTTGCCATCAGACCAAGCACGATACGGAGAATGGAAGAAGTTACATCCTACTGGCGAAGTTCTCTCTCGAGATACCGGTGCCTTCCGGAGTTATGGAAGCAATCCCTATGGTGATTATTTTGATGTCACGAATCTTTCTCTCTCTTTGGCAAATCCCACAGATACCAGGCTTCCTAACGATGCATTTGTATTTGGTATCGAGATTAACGGAAAGACGAAAGCTTACTCCACGGAAGCAGTGAAGGCAAAAGGAGTGGTTGAAGATATGTTCCAAGGTGAACGTATTATCTTGAGGCATGATCCAGAACTCGACGTCATTCGAATGTTCAGGCAGCTACCAAATGGAGAGGAGGAACGCATCAGTCCCATTTCTGGCTTTTGGTTCAGCTGGGCAGCCGCGCATCCTGATACGGAACTATATAAATGAAAATTTTGAAAAAAAATAAACCCCCCATACCTATCGGGGACTGACTTCGTTAAGTTTTGGTCCCCGTTCGGTGTGGGGGGGGGAAAGGTCGAAAGATGGAAATTATTATTAATTAACTTCAATCAAAAACTATGCAGAACATGAAACAAATGATGGTGCCAATGCTCATCTTAATGGTTCTCACCATCGCATCTATTGTGTTTGTCTTGCAGGGGACAGGAATGCACAGTCAAGTAATAACAGAAGAGGTGAAATTCAATCAGTTGCAGGAGTCCTATTTCTTGCAGAGCAAGGCAGTGAGAGATGCAGCCGAAACGAACTCCCAGTTGAATCAAGACCTTGCTCGGATTCAGCAATATCCCTCTCAGCTTATGCAGTTAAAGCTGGTAGGTCTCGGAAAGATATTGACAGGTATTTTCCTTTCCTTGTTGGCTATCGTATTTATTCTCTTCATGATGCCTATAAGGTTAGCAAAGATGCTTAAAAAGGAATAGATAAAACCTAATTGTGGGCTGGGCCATGTATACACGGAAAGCGCATGGCTCAGCTACATCATCCGATATTATGAACAAAATATATCTTATCTTTGGAGGTATTCTCATGATTGCCGTTATAGGTGTAGTTGTGTTGGGTGAAAATCGTAATCAGGAAGTGTCCTCCTCAACGAGTGAACAGACACAATCACCCACACTCGGGAAAGCGCCTAATTTTAGTTTGAAGGATTCTAATGGCAACACAGTGAATCTCGCTGATTTTGAGGGCAAATCCATTATTGTAAATTCCTGGGCAGTTTGGTGTCCGTTCTGTGTCAAGGAACTCGAAGATTTTGCAAAACTCCAACAGGAATTTGGGGCTAAAATCACCATTATTCCAATTGACCGAGCTGAATCTCTTGAGCTAACCAAGAGCTATACAGATGACCTTGGGGTCACAGATGATTTAATATTTCTCCTGGATCCAAGTGACTCTTTTTACCGTTCTATAGGTGGATTTTCTATGCCAGAGACAATTTTTGTTGATGGAGAAGGAAATATCCTCTTCCATAAGCGGGGCCCCATGACATTTGAAGAAATGAAGCAGAAAGTAGAAAAACTTTTTAATCTCTAATTTAAACTATTTTATTATGCCAGAACTAACAGTAATTGCGTTAATTATTCCCGCTTTTATAGCCGGGCTCATTACATTCCTTGCCCCTTGCACTCTTCCTCTTGTGCCGGCTTATTTAGGTTTTATCAGCGGAACCTCAGCTGAAGAACTCAAAGATCCAAAAAAAGTGAAACAAGCGCGGGGAAAAATTTTTCTCAATGGATTATTCTTTATGATCGGAGTAACTTTGGTTTTTGTTCTGTTCGGCACCCTTGCAGGTCTTCTGGGGCAAGCGCTTGTCCCATGGCGCATCTGGCTTACGCGGATTGGAGGAGCATTTGTGATATTTTTTGGATTGTATATGATTGGCGTACTCAAGATTCCTTTTCTTACTTCGTTGCTTGGCACCGATAAAAGAATTAAGCTACCCTTCCGGATCAAGCGAGGGAATCCGTTGAGTTCTACGGTACTTGGCTCATCTTTTGCTTTTGGCTGGACCCCTTGCGTAGGTCCGATTCTCGGTTCTATTCTTCTGCTTGCCTCGACTTCGACTACCGCATTTCAAGGCGGGTTTCTCTTGTTTGTTTTCTCCATGGGGCTGGCGGTACCATTCTTGATAATCGCAGCAGGATTTGGAGCTCTTTCAACAAAAGTGTCAAAAATTACAAAATATTTACGTTGGGTTGAGATTATTGGAGGAGTGTTTCTTGTAGCTTTAGGCATACTTCTCATTACAAATAATTTTGGTATACTTATTTCCTACGGATTTCAGCTTTTTCAATTTATCAACTATGAGAGACTATATGATTATTTATAAATATTATATCCCTTGTGACCAGGATCACTGCAGGAAAATAAGGTTTGTATTAATGTGGAGATAGGAATTCAATAGGTCGATGGATTTCTATATTTATTACTTAAAAATTAGTGAGAAAATATGAAAAAATATTTTACCATTACAAGAGATGCTCTCAAAAAGAAGATAGACCAAGAATCTGATTTCGTCCTTATTGATGTACTTGGAAAAATATCATACGCCAAGCGACATCTTCCAGGAGCAATAAGCATTGACGCACATGAGGAAGATTTCATTAGACAAGTTGAAAGACGAGTACCCGATAAAGACAAAGAGATTATCGTGTATTGTGCAAGCTTTTCGTGTCAGCTTTCTCCAACAGCAGCAAGCAAACTTGTTGATGAGGGCTACACGAATGTTGTAGATTTTGAAGGTGGGCTTCAGGATTGGGAAGATTCAGGATATGCCTTTGAGGCTAAGTAGAAATGAGAGGATAAATCAGCTGTATATACGCTGTGTCAAAACTGCCTTTTCGATTGCTCAGTTGAGATATTTATAGATAATTGTTATTGTGAAAATATGAACGATAGAGAAAATACAATTCACGATCTCATAATTATCGGGTCAGGAGCTGCCGGGTTAGCTGCTGCAGTATATGCTGGACGGTATCGCATGAAGGTTCTGGTTATTGGAGAGGAATTTGGAGGAGAAACCGCAACAGCTGGTTCCATAGAGAATTATCCTGGTTTTGAAAAAGTAGAAGGATATGAACTTATGAACTTGATGAGAAAGCAAGCCGAAGCTCTCAACACAGAAGTCATTGATGAAAAAGTAACAAAAATTGAAAAACAGGAACATTGCTTTCAGATTGTTGCTGGTGACAAAACATACAAGGCAAATACTATTATTTTTGCAGTAGGTACTGAACGCCGGCTTCTGAACTTACCAAACGAAAAGGAGCTGAAAGGACGTGGCGTGCATTATTGCATTACTTGTGACGGGCCCATTTATAGCGGAGAAACTATTGCGATAGTTGGAGGAGGTGACGCTTCGGTGAAGGGTGTAAATCTTGCTGCAGAATACGCAAAGAAAGTATACCTTATCGTACGGGACAAAGAGGTGAAAGCTGAACCTATAAATTATGAACAAATGCAAAAATTAGGCGATAAAGTTGAGGTGCTTTTGGAAACTGGAATAAAAGAGATTGTTGGGAAAGATCGTTTGGAAAAACTTATTCTTTCAAGGCCGCATCGAGAGTCAAATGAACTTGTGGTAAGTGCATTATTTGTCGAAATAGGTGCCCTTCCAAATATAGAGCTTGCAAAATCCCTGGGAGTTGAGCTTGATGAACGAGGGTATATCAAAGTTGATAATATGATGAAAACGAATGTTGATGGTGTTTTTGCTGCAGGAGATACAGTAAATCACTTTGAGAGCTTCAAACAAGACATTACGGCGGCCGCCATGGGAGCTGTAGCTGCAACCTCTGCATACGAGGATCATAAAATACATGGGGAGTTGTGCCAGCCCCATGCCAGGCCCTCATCAAATAAATAACAAAAACATGATTGAAGGAATTTTATATAAAGTAGGAGAAAAAGTAAGAATAAGTGGACTCTATGTATGTGTTCCTTGTGGATATAAAAAGAAATTAGAGGTAGGAAATACTTTTCCTCCATGTGAGGGTTGTATGCGGATAAGCAGACCGGTGAGTGACACGGAAATTCAAGAGGCAGCAGAACGAGGAGAGGAAATAGATGAGTTTGACAAAGAGGCATTTGCGCCTAATCTCGAAACTTGGGAGCTGGTAAAAGAGGAATAGAATTGTCAATCTTGGATTTTTAATATATTAACGAGCACAATGCCAGATGAGAAAACAAAACTTTGGTATCTTTCGCAGATCAATCTTTTTCGCGATCTTCCAGAAGATATCTTAAAGGAAATCGCTGAGACTTCTCAAATGAGAAGTTTTGAAAAAGGTTTCTATATCTCTACTCCTCATGATGATGATGTAGCTGAGCGTATTTACTTTTTAAAAGAAGGTGAGGTTGAGATCTATGAATCAACTGGAGGGAAAAAGATGATTATCGATATCCTCAAACCTGGAAATATTTTTGGATACGATAATATAGCGGCAGAATCACAAGATACGAATAAGCAATTTATAAAAGCAAACAAAGATGTGACGTTGTGTATTATGCCGAAAAAGGATTTTTTGGCATTACTTGAGCGAAAGCCTGAACTTGCTCTCAAGATAATTAAAGATCTTTCAGTAAAACTTTCTACTACTGAGAGCAGGCTTCGTTATGCTGCGCTTTCTAATTCAGAGACAAGGGTATTGCAGGAAATAGAAAGGCTTTATGAGCAGTATGGGAAAGAGGAAGATGGCCGTCGAAAACTCAAGAGAAAGTTTACCCATGAAGAGTTAGCTAACTTAGTTGGCACTACGCGTGAAACGATTACCCGGACCCTTGGCCGTCTCGTAGATAAGAAAAAGATTTCCATAGATGATAGTGGGTATATAATCCTTCAGCAAACTCCCACCCCAAGGGGGTGAGGCTCGCCTCCTTGGAGGCGGCAAGACTAGTCTTTGTGATGTACATCACTGAAAGCATATGCACCCTTGCTATAGTAATAGTATAATAAATTAATTGTGCACCTTGGCAGTAAGGAAAAATAGAAATTCTTATTCCCAAAGTGTAGGACAGATATGGCAGATGTGAAAATCTACACGACGCCCACTTGCCACTATTGCCGTATGGCAAAGGCATATTTTACCGAGAAGGGTATTACGTATCAAGAGTACGATGTTTCAAAGGACAGTACAGCAAGAGAGGAAATGGTAGAAAAATCAGGACAGATGGGAGTGCCAGTGATTTTAATCGATGGCAATATGGTCATAGGGTTTGATCGAGGCAAGGTTGAACAGTTACTCCAAAAGTAGGCGTAAGAAATAGGGAGCGAGCAATCGCTCCTTGTTTCTTGAATGAGCTATGTACAAACCAATTCGTGATTATGCAATCATAGGTAATCTTCGCTCAGCAGCACTTGTCGCAAAAAATGGTTCAATTGATTGGGCGCCAGCGCCTTTTATTGATTCTCCTACTGTTTTTGCTGTGCTTTTGGATGATAAAAAAGGCGGATATTGGAGGATTATGCCAATAGGAGAGTTTGAATCTACACAAGAATACATCCCGAATACAAACATCCTCGTGACAAAATTCAAAACAAAAGATGGTACGGCTGAACTCTTTGATTGTATTCCAATTGAAAAAGAGCAACTATACTTACCAAAAGAAAGCGAGGCTATATTTGAGATCCATCGAAAAATTGTGTGTAAAACAGGCAGCTGTGAATTCAAGATTGAATTCGATCCAAGGCCTAATTATGCAAGAGGAATGACCAAACTTTTCCTGGCAAGCAAAGGAGTCAGGTTTGGAAATGGTGCGCAAAAAGGAATAGTTATTTCAAATGCCGATTACACCATAAAAGGCAATCTGGCAACTGCTCGTGTGAACCTGAAAGCTGGCGAGAAACATTATCTGACATTACTCTCCAGCACTGCAGATATCCCCCAGCACGACGACTCCCATTATGAAACAGTGATGGAACGTACTAAGACATTTTGGGAAGAGTGGGTTCACCGTTGTGATTTGGAAAAATGCCCCATGGCAGGTCCATGGCACGATATGGCAGTGAGATCTTCATTGGTACTTAAGATTCTCTTTTTCGAACCCCCGGGAACAATTGCTGCCGCCCCCACTACTTCTCTCCCAGAGGAAATCGGAGGAGTTCGGAATTGGGATTATCGCTTCACCTGGATTCGTGATTCTGCTTTTGTGTTCCAGGCACTTTTTTCGCTCGGGTATGTTCAAGAAGCAGAAGAATATGTGAAGTGGCTGGTAGAAAGATGTTGTGGGATGACAAAAGATAGACCAGGGGATCTGCAGATAATGTATGGCCTCCGTGGGCAGAGAGATCTAAAAGAAGAGTTCCTGTCACACCTTGAGGGATATCGAGGATCAAGACCGGTGCGCATTGGAAATGATGCCTATCTGCAGAAACAATGGGATATTTACGGGAGCGTTCTCGATACCGTATGGCGTATTCATTTATTAAAAAAGGAGCATGTGATTGATTTAGATACATGGGAAACTCTCCGCTCCTTTGCAAACTATATTGTAAAAATCTGGCGAGAACCAGATGAGGGTTTATGGGAAGTTCGTGGAGGCAAAAAGCATTTTGTCTATTCAAAAGTTATGTGTTGGGTGGCTCTGGATCGTGCCCTGAAACTTGCCGACGCTCATCAGTTTGAAGGTGAGAAAGATATATGGCAACGTGAAAAGGATACAATATACAAAGAAGTGATGAATAAGGGGTGGAGTAGAAAGAAAAAGTCATTTGTACAGAGCTTTGATTCTGATGAACTAGATGCATCTCTACTTTTGATGCCGGTGGTTGGTTTTATCAATGGACAAGATCCAAAGATGCTCTCCACGATAAAACAAATCGACAAAGAACTTTCCCGAGGCGAAGGATTACTATTGCGCTATGCATCAAAGGATGGGCTGCCCGGCAAAGAAGGAGTATTTCTTCTTGCATCATTTTGGCTTGTTGATGCCCTTGTCTTTGCAGGAGAAAAAGAGAGAGCGCAAGAATTATTCGAAAAGATTGCGAAACTCGCAAATCATATTGGCTTATTCTCTGAAGAGATGAACCCTGAAACGAAAGAATTTCTTGGAAATTTCCCCCAAGCATATACTCACATTGGTCTTATTAACAGCGCATTTTACCTTGCGAGCAACAAATGACTAATAATAAAATACAAATCACAATTTATCGTTTCAGCGGCAAGCAGGCATTGTTTTCTATTCCAAAAGAGTGGTGTGAAGAATGTGATCTCTTAATTGAATTAGTGCAGGATACTGTAAAAGAATTGAATTTGGGTGATAAGGTGAGTATTAAAATACGTCCATGGTTTTTATGGGCATGGTTTCCATTTTTTCGTTATTTTGCCTGGCATCCCCCCATGCTTATCATTAA
>JAHCSE010000017.1 GCA_018609195.1 Patescibacteria group bacterium | reverse complement strand
TTGCGCAGTCGCATCTCCGCGCTTAACAGCGTCCCCGCCGCCTTGCAAGCCATCATAACTTCATTCAACTTCTCTCCACTCGCTCGCACTCCGTTGGTCGCCAGGGCTGGCTCTGGGTTCTCAAACTCGTTCCCTCCAGGCAGGACTTCCGTCAATTGGGTCGCGCCCGGTGCAGGGCTCACGACCGAGCGCTCAACCTGATCAAGTGGTATTCCCTGCTGCAACCACGCGCCGAGATTCGCCGCTTCCTCCGCTGTGGGTTTGAATATCCCATCTGGTTTCTCAGCGTACACCCGCGTGATATCCTTTTCAACTTTCGCCGAGTGGTCCATCGCCATGTCAAGCCATACAGCAAATTCGTAGCCAGTCCCCGGACGTTGTTCGGGACCCATCCCCAGCTTGACCGGGATCGACTGGCCCTTCTCGTTTTTCACCAGCTCGTATTTTTCCTTCGACCGCATCGTACAGATCAAATGGATCTTCGCGCTGACCATCGCCGCAAGGAACCTGTTGTGTTCCTTCGTGGGTCGCGCCCAATTCGTCCATTGGTTCGTGCCCGGTCTGAGGTCCAGCTCGTTCTTTGTTTCCAGCACCCCGCCCGACCCCTGCCACTCATGGGTAATCGAATCAAGGATCAACACATCAAATTTCGCTTTCTCCGCAGCCTCAATCGCAGCGAGGTACTTGGCCACAGTGTACGGCGGCTCAATGATGAGATTAAAAAACGTCTCACCGCTGTTACCGCGAAACGCATCAACCTCCGCGTAGTACGAGGCGCGTTCGTTCTCCGTGTCCACCAGCGCAATCTTCCCAGCCATGCCGGCCACGGCTCGCCCGTACATGAGGCTTGTGTAGGTTTTCCCCGAACCGCTTGGCCCGGAAATCGCCATACGCAGAAAGACCTTCGCCCTCTGCGCCAGCTTAAAGGTAATTTCAGGCTTGCCTGCTATCGGTATTGTGTTTCCCATCGCTTCCCCCTTTTTCGTTTTTAGAATTTCGGTAGATAGATCATAACATTTTTCACCGCTCTGTTCAATTACAGGTGCCCCTTGATACCAGGGTGACAGCCAGAACTTTCCTGGCTTCACGGTAAGTTTTACAAAGTGCAAGAATTCCCTCGTTCCCCATTAACGCCCACGCCGTGATGGTCTGGGTGCGCTTCACGGGCCCGCCACGGAGTTGTAGACGACAGCCACTAGCAGAGCGATGAGCGCCCGATCTAACAGCAGCAACAGCTTCCGTGCTACCTCCCGCCAAATCGCCCGCCATTTACGAGTGCGCTGGGTCATGGCCAAAACATCCAGGTCATGAACATGCTAAACAACACAAGTAGGCTAACGCTGCAAATGACCTGAACTATCGGCAGCACAAATAAAATTCGCCTGGCACGTTCGCCCATCCCCTTCATGGCTGCTGCTCACTCCCGGTGTATTCCTCAAATGAAAGCCTCTCACTCGCAGGCGTTTGGGCTTCGCCAGTGCCGTCGCATTGCACGCAGCCCTCGCGGCCCGTCACCACCAAGGCCCCTGCGTCGTTCGACTCGCGCAACAGAACCCAACCGCGCCCCCTGCAGGCGCGGCACCCTTCCTCCCCTGGCAAAATGCCCCACCATTCCTCCACCGTAGGGAAGCGGTCATCTGGAATAATCTTCGCGTCCATCATGCGCTCACGCTCCAATTTCTCCTCCTCGATGTCGGCTGCGTCAGGGGCCATGTCAGCGCCCCGCCTCAATCACGATTCCCAGGCGTTTCGCGTCGCGTGGAGTGAGTATCAATCCATGAGGGTGTTCGTACGCTGCGCCGACAGGCGAACTTATCGGCCACACCGGAGCGCCACCCGTTAGATGGCGTGCTAGCCGTGTGACCACTTCTCCGCTTCCACAGTAGTACAACGCAATCCCGCCCCGATGTTTCCTGCCGAAAATCTCACCTATCTCGTCACGAAAAGTTACCGTTGTCATCGCCTTCCCCCTTTGGCCCCGTGGCCTGTTGTCAATTTACGCTCGTGGAAACGCTGCGCAAGCCTCCCCGATCTGTTTGTCGCAGGCCCGCAGGAGTCGCACGCGATCCATTCCGGTCGCGACGCCCGACGCTGTA
>JAHCSE010000016.1 GCA_018609195.1 Patescibacteria group bacterium | reverse complement strand
TTAGGCCACTGAAGCCAAAGTGGCGGCCATTGCCGCCACTTTTTGTTTTTAGAAAACTTGCGGACCCGATGGGATTTGAACCCACGATCTTCTCCGTGACAGGGAGACGTGTTAACCGGGCTACACTACGGGTCCATTTAATTTTGGTGCGGGCGAGCAGGAAGAGCTTTTATCCAGGCTAAGCTACGCCCGCATTCTTATGCCGACGGCAGGATTTGAACCTGCGACCTTGGCCTTATGAAGGCCCCGCTCTAACCACTGAGCTACGCCGGCAAAACTTGTTGCGGGGGCCCGAATTGCACGGGCGCCACCAGGTTATGAGCCTGGTATGGTACTACTCCACTACCCCGCGTCATTTTTTACTTTAATTTATTTTGGTCTAAAAATCAAGCCTAAAATGCTTCTAAATTTGTTAAGGCTCTTTCATAAATTTCAAAGGCTTTTCTGGCTTCTTCTGGAGAAAGTCGATAGTCAGGGTCATGAACAATGTTATTGCGAATTTTGTGAGCTTCCCAAACTTCTTCAAGATTTTGAAGCTGCACAGGAGTTAATTGTTTTAACCTATCCCCTATAGTCTCCCCACCAAAACCCATTTTTCTTAAAATCTCGTCTAAAAGCCCTTCTGCCTCAATGATGGCTAATTTATGTTCAGCTTCAGAGGGTAGTTCTAATTTTCTTTTAATTTTATTCCATTTCTTAACAAACTTTTTCGCCCCATAAGCTCTGGAGCCCAAAAATTCCACTATATCTTGCCAGAATAAAAGCTTCAAAAATTCACTTCTGGTCAATAAAAAGATAATCAAAATAAAGAGGAGAAAAGAAATCAATCCAGAAATAATCTTTACCGTTGAAGAAATCTCTTGAAATTGAGACGCAATGAAAACTCCCATAATTTATATTTGCTCAAACATTTGACCTATTTCGAAAATCTTATCTTCTTCAAAGGGTCTAGCAATTATTTGAAGGCCGACTGGCAGATTTGAAACCTTGCCTACTGGAAGAGAAAGGGCAGGAAGACCAGCTAAATTAACAGCAATAGTAAAAACATCGGAAAGATACATTTTCAAAGGGTCAGTAATTTTCTCACCAATTTTAAAAGCAGGGGTTGGGGAAACCGGAGTTAAAATTAAATCTATTTTTTGAAAAGCTTTTTTAAAATCTTCTTGAATCAAAGTTCTCACTTTCTGAGCTCTCAAATAATAAGCTTCATAGTACCCTGCAGATAAAGCATATGTTCCCAACATAATCCTTCTTCTTACCTCCTCTCCAAATCCTTCCCCTCTGCTTTCTAAATATACATTTAATAAACTTTGCGCTTTCTTTTTTGAAAATCCATATTTTATTCCATCATATCGAGCCAAATTAGCCGAAACTTCAGAAGGCATAATAATATAGTAAGCAGCTAAAGCGTATTTAGTATGGGGAAGGGAAATCTCTTTGATTTTTATCCCTAAATCTTCAAATTTTTTTATTGAATTTTTAATAATCTTTTCAACTGCAGGATCCATCCCCTCTATAAAATATTCTTTAGGGACTCCGACCTTGCAATTTCGAATTTCAAATTTCGCTGTCGCTCGCGACTCCCCGTAGGGTTGATTTCGAATTTTCGATTCGACCGACGTCGAATCGAGTGAATCTTTTCCTTTTATGGCACCAAAAACGATTTTGGTATCTTCAACGGTTTTGGTAATTAAACCAATCTGATCTAAGGAGGAAGCCATTGAAATTAAACCATAACGGGATACTGCTCCATAGGTTGGTTTCAATCCCACTACTCCACAAAAAGACGCAGGTTGTCTGATTGACCCTCCAGTGTCAGAACCTAAAGAAAAAATACAAAAATTTGAAGTTAAAGCGGCAGCTGATCCTCCCGAACTCCCCCCTGGAATATAATTTAAATCATGGGGGTTGTGGGTTACCTTATAGGCTGAATTTTCAGTAGAAGAACCCATGGCAAATTCATCCAAATTGGTCTTTCCTAAAATGACTACCCCCAGCTTTTTTAGTCTCTTCACCACTGTTGCATCATAAGGAGCAATGTAATTTTCTAAAATTTTGGACGCTGCGGTGCACCTCACTCCTTCCACTAAGATATTGTCTTTGATGGCTAATGGAATTCCAGCCAAAAGAGGAATTTCACGCTTTTGTAAAATCCAGTCGTCAATCTTTTTAGCTTGTGATAGAGCTATATCGGGAGTTATCGTTAAAAAAGAAAAAATTTTTTTATCTAAATTCGAGATTCTATCTAAAAAAGATTTCGTAAGTTCCAAACAAGAGAACTCTTTTTTCTTTAATCCTCGATGGGCTTTCGCAATAGTAAGTTCATATAATTTCATAAGATGGATTTGGTTTTCAAATACCCTTCTTTTGCTGCTGGAAATTTTTCAATTAATTTTCTTTTTGATTCCAGTTTTCGAGCGATCAGTTTATCTTCCCTCATCACATTTTCAATAAAGATTGAATGAGAGGTAGGTTGAACTCCAGAAATTGCAGCTTTTTTAAGTTGGTCAATATAATCTAAAATCGAGGATAACTCCTTTTGAATTTTTTTCACTTCCGACTGGCTCAATTCTAAACGGGCCAATTTTGCAATATGTTCGACTTCCTGTTTTGTAAGCATTTTACCTTGGTGGCTCTAAATATTCAGTTTCCACTAAAACTTCTTCCAATGTATCAAGATTTTCTAAGACCTGACCTGCTCCTCTCACGACAGCTGTTAAAGGATCGTCAACAATTTTAGCAAGCATCTTGGTTTCTCTGGTAATTAAAGTATCTAAACCTCGTAAAAGACTTCCTCCCCCAGCCAGATTTATCCCTCCTATCATTATATCAGCTAAAAGTTCAGGGGGAGTTTCCTCAATAGTCAATTTTATTTCATTCACAATTTGTCTCACTGATTTTTCCAAAGCCCTTCTTACCTCTTCATCAGAGATCATCACCTCTTCTGGCAAACCAGTTACTAAATTCCTCCCTCTTATTGGAAGTTGTTTTCTTTCTTTTAGGGGGAAGGCAGAACCTAAGCCAATTTTTATTTCTTCAGCCATTCTTTCTCCGACCAAAAGCTTATGCTCTTCCTGAGCAAATTGGATGATGTCAGAGTTTAATTTATCTCCAGCTATCCTGAGACTTTTTGACGAGACTATCCCTCCCAGAGAAATAACAGCCACCTCGGTTGTCCCTCCACCAATATCAACAATAAAGTTACCCCCTGCTTCCTGAACCAAGAGCTTCGCTCCAATGGCAGCTGCCATTGGTTGCTCAATTAAAAAAACCTCTCTGGCTCCAGCATTTTTGGTGGCATCAGCTACTGCCTTTTTCTCAACCTCGGTCACTCCACAAGGAATGCCGACAATCACCCGGGGTCTCGCAGAAAGAATGAATCTTCTCTGGTGCACTCTCTCAATAAAATACCTTAACATTTGTTCTGTCGTTTCAAAGTCAGAAATTACTCCCTTCACCAAAGGACGAGTAGCAACAATATACGGAGGAGTCCTCCCAACCATCTTTTTAGCTTCCTCACCTATGGCTAGAATTTGGCCGGTTTTTTGATTTATAGCTACGACTGAGGGTTCTGAAATAACAATTCCCCGACCCCTAACGTAAACTAAGGTATTGGCTGTTCCTAAATCAATAGCAATGTCTTCTGAAAAACGTGAGAAAATTTTTTTGAACATTATTTCTCGCAAATAATTAACTCAAAGTTTGCTTTATATTATTAATCTTTACTAATCTAATTTTCTTTTCTCTTCTTTTTTTTATTTCGACTGAATTTTTGGCCAGGGTTCTTTCACTTACTACTAATCGTGTTGGAATGCCAATTAAATCGCAATCAGCAAATTTTTCTCCTGCCGTCTTCTCAATTCTATCGTCATATAATACCTCAAAATTTGCTTTTTGCCCACCTATGCCAAAGGCTTCGGTGGGTCCTCCGTAGCTCCTCTTTCGAGGAGCGAAGGAGGATAAATCCTGGTACAGTTTTTCAGCAGCTTTCTTAACTTCTCTGGTATTCTCGATTTCAATTAAATGAATTTGAAAAGGAGCTATTTCTTTGGGCCAGATAATTCCTTTTTCATCATGAAAAACTTCAACTACGGCTCCCATCATTCTACTAATGCCTATACCATAACTTCCCATGATGATTAATTTCTTTTTCCCGTCTTTATTAATGAAGAAAGCTCGCATCGCTCTAGAATATTTCGTTCCCAAGGGGAAGATATTGCCAGCCTCTATTGATTTACTTTGTTTTAAGATTTTTTTGCAAACCGGGCATTGATCTCCTTTTTTAGATTTAGAGATCTCTTTATTTTGGGAAAAATGAAAAGAGGAACAATACACTATTGTATCTTCTCCTCCTTGAGATATAACCTGAAATTCATGAGTGAAACCCTCAGTAAAACCAGCTCCTGAGGCTTCGGTGAAAATAGTTTTAAGGCCGCATCTTTTTAAAATTCTAAAGTAAGATTTTTTAACTAAATTATAATAATTTTTAAAATCCTGTTCAGTAGGATGAAAACTATATAAATCTTTCATCCCAAATTCCCGACCACGTAGGAGGCCTGATCTTGCCCGAGGCTCCTTTCTAAATTTCGTCTGAATTTGGTAAATCGCCAAAGGCAGGTCAAGGTAAGATTTTACATATTTTGAAATTATATTAGTTAAAATTTCCTCATGAGTGGGTCCCAAAGCAAACTCCTTCCCAGGGGAATCCAAAGTTTTATACATTACCTCACCTATCCCTTTTTTCCACCTCCCAGTTTTTTGCCAAAGATATTTTGGTTGCAAAACAGGCATTAAAATTTCCTGACCTCCAATTCGATTCATTTCCTCCCTGATGATATTTTCTATCTTTCTTAAAACTAAAAATCCCAAGGGCAAAAAAGTATAAACTCCTGCCATCTCTTTATGGATAAAACCTCCCCGAAGGAGAAGCTTCGCATTCACACTCTTTTCATCTCTGGGGGTTTCTTTTTGGGTTTTGGTAAAAAGTTGAGATTGCCTCATGTTAAAATAGTCTTTGGATATCTCTGAAGGTAACAAATATTATTAACGCCAGTAATAGAACAAAAAAGAAGGCAGTAATTTTTTGTTCTATATTTTCAGGGACAGGCTTTTTTCTGATTCTTTCTATTGTCAAAAAGAGAAGTTTCCCACCGTCTAAACCAGGAATAGGTAAAATATTAAATAAGGCAAGAAAAATTGAAATCATAGCGACAAGCCATATATATTCATTTATTCCTCTTCCGAGTGCCTGAATCGCTATCTCCCCTATCCCCACTGGTCCTCTAACTTCTAATGTTCCTGGTGGAAGTGGAATACCCCGAATTTTTTTTGATATAATATCTCCTAGAGTAAGAACTATGAAAAAAGTTGTTCTCCCTGTCACTAATACTCCTTGGATCGGAGCCTCATACCATGAATAAGGTTTAAGGGCCGTTCTCGCTAATCCTATCCCCATCGCCCCTTCTTCTTTTGAATGCGAAACTCGAGGTATAAGCGATATTTCAAAAATTTCCTTTCCCCTTTGGATGGTTAAAGTAACTTCTTTTCCTTTATTGACTTCAGTAAACTCTATCACCTCCTTTACCTTATCAGTTGTTAGCTGTTGGCTAGGACTCGTCAATTGTTTGATAACGTCTCCTATTTTCAATCCCGCTGTTTCTGCCGGAGAATTAGGGAGGACTTGAATAATTTGAACTTTTGGATTTATTAAATTATGATTAGCTTCATCTTTAACTGCCACTGGTATCCCCCATACACCAGCAATAATACTTATAAGGATTGCTGAAATTATCCAAAAAGTGACCACTCCTCCAATAACAATCAAAACTCTCTGCCAAATTGGTTTTGAACTAAAACTTCGAGGGTCTTGAATATCTTTTTCCTCTCCATAAAGCTTTACAAAAGCTCCAAGAGGTAAAAGATTCAAAGAAAAAATAGTTTCCCCAAATTTTTTACCAAAGAGCCGCGGAGGTATTCCAATCCCAAACTCTTCAACCTTCACCCCAAAACGCTTAGCTATTATAAAGTGGCCAAGCTCATGCAAGGTAATTAAAGCAATAAGGCTAATGAAAACAATAAAAATAGTAATTATCACTGTGTGAGTGTTAGAATGTTGGATCGATTCGCTTGTTGGAATGATGAAAATTAATTAACATTCTCACATTCCAACACTCTAACAATCTAACAACTTGCTATTCCAATATCTCTTTTCTTTTTCTCTCTCCTATCTCCTCAATTTTTTCATTATATTCATCAATCAATTCCTGAAGCTTATCTTTCCCTCTAAATTTATCATCTTCCCTAATCTTCCCTTGCCTGAATTCCTCTTGAATTTTACCCCAGCTTTCTTCTCGCCACCTCCTGATTGTTCTTTTTGTCTCCTCCATTTTCCCCGATAAAATTTTTAACAAATCTTTCCGATATTCTTCACTCAATTGGGGGAGGGAAATTCGAATCAAGTCTTTATCAGCAATTGGGTTCATTCCTAAATTCGATTGAGAAAGGGCCGCCACGATTGGTTCCAAATAAGATTTATCCCAAGGCTGGACCTGCAGCTGTCTGGGGCCCGCTAAAGAAATTGAAGCTAATTGTTTTAAAGGAAAGATTTTCCCAAAACACTCGACCTCAAGATCTTCAACTAAAGAAGGATTAGCCCTGCTCGTGCGGATTTTCCCCACCTCTCTTTCCAAAAAATTAATTACCTTATCTAATTCAGGTTTAATCTGATCAATAATTTCCTGGTAAGTCATTTTTACAATTGGAGCATTAATGTTTCCAAGGCTAATCGGGGATTAACATTAGTTCTCTCTAGTAAAAAATTTATTCTTTCTATAACTTGAATAATTTTTTTTAATTGAGTTAAAGAATAGTTGTGAATTTCAGAAGATTTTTGTATTTTTGCCAGCAACATTCCTCGAAAATGTCTCAGCCAAATATCTAAAATTTCTTTTACATTTTGTTTTTGAGAAATTAAATTTTTGGCATAGCGGAAGCGGAAGCTAAGATCTGACTCAGAAATCTTAATTATCTCTTTTATTTCCTGGTCTTGGTTTTTTAACTTTTGAGGATTGAGGAAGAAGTTAATGGCCAATCCTGGTTTTCCAAAAGAAAGCGAAACTATTCTTTGAGCTTCTTTCAAAGCTAATCCTTGTTTTTTAAGGTAATTTTCGATCTCAGATTTTGGGACCGGGAAAAATCTAATTTTTTGAATTCGAGATAGAATGGTCGGAAAAAGAGTTTCAGGATATTCAGTAATTAAAATTAAAATAGTTTTCCCTTTTGGTTCCTCAAGGGTTTTTAAAAAACAATTTTGAGCTTCAGAATTCAAACTATGAGCTTCATTAATAAGAGCTGCTTTAAAAGGAGATATCGAGGAGTGCAGAGAGAGCTTCCAGCTTAGCTCTCTTATCTGAGAAATTTTAATTTCCCTTTTCTGGGGTTCAACGAGAAAGAAATCAGGATGAATTCCTTTTTTGAGGTATTGGCAAGATTGACAAGTTTGACAAGGCTCCTCATTTTTTCTTTGACAGAAAAGTAATTTAATAAATTCTAAAGATATCGTTTTCTTTCCTAGTTGAGATTGGCCAGAAAACAAATAAGCGTGGGGAACTCTATGCATTCTGACTGATTTTTTTAAAAATTGCCACTGCTTTTGATGACCAATGATTTCCATTTACTTCTTGTTCATTACGCTCTTTTTATATACATCAAGGTTTTCAAGCACCACTCCCGTTCCTTTAGCTACGCAAAACAAGGACTCTTCTGCAATGAAACAAGGAACTCCAGTGGAATTAGCAATTAACTCATCAATGTTTCTCAATAGAGCTCCTCCCCCAGAAAGAACCATCCCTTTGTCCATAATATCTGCAGATAGTTCAGGTGGAGTATCTCTTAATACTTGCTTTATCACCTGGATGATATCAGATAGCACATCAGAAATTGCTTCACAAACTTCATTGGAAGAAATTTTAATCGTTCGGGGTAACCCCAAGATTAAATCCCGACCTCTGATTTCAAAAAATCTTTCATCTTTTTCTGGCAAAGCCGTGCCAATTCTTATTTTTATTTCTTCGGCTGACTGCCCTCCGATAGCTAAGTTATATTTTTTCTTAATGTAATCAGTAATAGCAAAGTCCATTCCGTCTCCGGCTATCCTTGCTGAGCTCCAAGTAACTATTCCTCCCAGAGAAATTACCGCCACCTCAGATGTCCCCCCTCCCACATCAACAATTAAGTGACCAGAACAGGCATTAATTGGTATCCCTGCTCCAATTGCTGCCAAAATTGGTTCTTTCGCTACATACACGGCTTTGGCACCTGCTGCCATTCCTGCTTCAATCACTGCTCTTCTTTCAGTGGAGGTAATACCAGCTGGAACAGCTATTATTAATTCTGGTTTGAAAAGACGGAAAGCTCCGCCAGTTTTTTTAATAAAATATCTAAGCATAGCCTGGGTTACTCGATAATCAGCGATCACCCCATCTTTAAGAGGTCTGTATACTTTAATAGTATCTGGGGTTCGACCTACCATTTCTTTAGCCTCTGTTCCCACTGCCAAAATTTTATTTTCACTAATTGAAACTGCCACCACCGAGGGCTCGTTCAGAACTACTCCTTTTTTAGGAATAAACACCAGAGAATTACAGGTTCCCAGGTCAATTCCAATTCTAGAGGTAAACATGTTCCTTCGCCCTCGCTCGTTTTGCTTCGCTCGGGCTCAGTTAAAATAAAATATTAAAGATAAAATATAAAAGATTTTTAATTTTTGGTATTTGGTTTTTATTTTTTTAAGCGCTTACGCGCTTAATATCTGCTCCCAGTTTTTGGAACTTAGTTTCAATTTTCTCATAACCACGGTCAACTTGGTGGGCATTCTCAATTGTGCTTTGGCCTTCGGCAACCAAAGCTGCAATAATCAGAGAGGCACCAGCCCTGATATCCCAGCTTTCAATTTTCACCCCTCTCAGAGGAGTGGGACCGAAGACAAAAGCCCGATGGGGATCAACTACTTCAATGTCAGCTCCCATTTTTCTTAATTCCTGGGTGAAGTATAATCGATTTTCATACAAGGGATCATGAACTAAGCTTTTTCCTTTAGCCTGAGTTAAAAGAGGTAAAATGACCGGTATCAAATCAGTCTGAAAACCAGGATAAGGAAGAGCCTGAATTCTACTAGATCTGAGATCTTTGGAAAATTTAACTTTAACGAAATCTGAGCCTTTCTTGAAATTTACTCCAATCTCAGTTAATTTGGCCAAAAAAAGATCTAAATGGGAAGGAAAAAAATTTCTAACCTCAATTTCACCAGGCAATAAAGCTCCTGCTACTAAAAAGGTTGCTGCTTCTAAAAGATCAGAAGAAATTTCATAATCTACCCCATTTAATTTCTCTACTCCTTCAATGACAATTTCATGCGTTCCCACCCCTTCGATTTTAGCTCCCATTTTCTTTAACATCTCTCCTAAATCTTGAACTTGGGGTTCAGCTGCAGCTCCTAAAATTTTGGTCTTGCCAGGTGTGAGGGCAACTGCCATCATCAAATTTTCAGTAGTTGTCACACTAAATTCTTCAAGAACAATTTCTGACTCCTTAACATTTTTTGCTTTAAAATAATAAAAATTGTTTTTCTGGGAGATTTCTACTCCTAATTTTTTCAGAGCTGCTAGATGGGTGGTAATTGGACGAAGGCCAATTCTATCTCCACCAGGGTGAGATATTCTAAATTCTTGAAATCTAGATAGCAAGCCTCCAATAAGTAAAACCGAAATTCGGGATTTTCCCATCAAGTCAAAATCTATTCTCTCAGGACTTATATTTTGACCTGCCCTGATTTTAATTTTTCTTTTCCCCTGCCAGGAAATCTCCACTCCCATTCTCTCCAAAATTTTCAAAAGATTTAAAACATCTAAAACTTTAGGTACGTTATCAATTAAGCATTCTTCATCAGTTAATAAAGTGGCAGCTAATATGACGCCTGCTGCATTTTTCGAACCCCCTATCTCAACTACTCCTTCCAAAGGCTTTCTTCCATGAATTATAAAATGCTCTGCCATAAAAATAAACTTTGTTCTTCCTCATACTATCTCAAAATCAGTCAGCTGGCAAGGGAAAAAAAGTTCTTTCCTTTTCAACTACAAAAAAAAGGTGGCTTTTGCTAGAATGGAAAAAGATTACATTATGACTAAGAAAACAAGGTTTATTCTATTTTCTTTTTTAGCAACTTTGTTTTTTTTATTAGCTCCTTTAGCTGCCTTTTATTCCCAAGGATATCGATTTGATTTTGAAAGACGAAGCGTTGTCCAGACCGGTGGCCTCTATTTTAAGGTTCAACCTCGAGGAACTCAAATTTATCTTAATGATAAATTAATAAAAAAAACTAGCTTTGTATTTGGTAGAGCTCTAATTGAAAATCTTTTGCCAAAAGAATATAAAATTGAGATTAAAAAAGAGGGATATTTTTCCTGGGAAAAGACTTTGCAAGTGCGAGAAAAATGGGTCACTGACGCTAAAAATGTTTTTCTAATTTTACAGAATCCAAAATTCAATATTTTAAGTAATGAAATAGAAGCATTCTTCTTTTCGCCAGGTATGAGAAAAATAGTTTTAAAGAAAAAAAATGAGAAAGGCTGGTCTCTAAATCTCTTTGATTTGGAAAGAAATAATGAATCCTCCTTTCTAAATGAAAAGGAAATTGGAGAGAAAATTGCGCTTTCTGGTTTACAATGGTCAGCTGATTCAAAAAAAATTTTATTAAAAATGGAGGGGCTAAGATACTTTATTTTTGAACTAGATAAAGAGCGGCTTATTTCTCTGGATTTCTTGGGAAAAGAAATTAGCCAAGTTTCCTTTGTTCCAAAGAATTCTCAAAAAATATTTTTTATTCAAAATATAACTAAAAAAAATAATCTTTTTTCAGCAGATTATACAAAAAAAGAGGTTTCTCAATCTATCGGAAGTTCCCTTTTAACTTATCAAACTTTTAATAATGATTTGCTTTGGTTAGACAAAAATGGAATTTTATATCTGTCTGCGATTAATGGCGAAACAATTACTCCTCTTAATTTTGACCCCTTTCCTCTCAAACCAGCATCTCAATATCAACTGACTATAATTTCTCCCGAAAAGATTTTTTTGCAAGAGGAAAATATTCTTTATTTCTTCAATCAGGAAGAACAATCTCTGGAAAAAATTTCAGAGAAAGTTAAAGAAATAAAAATCTCTCCTGATTCAAAAAAAATTGTCTATTTCACCGATTCTGAAATCTGGATTTTATTCTTAAAAAATATAGAGGGTGAGCAACCTCAGCGAAAAGAAGGAGAGAAATTATTTTTGACTCGTTTTTCAGAAAAAATTGAAGATGTTTTTTGGTACACCTCCCACTATGTAATCTTCAATGCGGACAATAGCATAAAAATTGCAGAAATTGATGATAGAAACAGAACAAATATTTATGAATTAGCTCAATTCAAAGATCCAAAAATTTTCTGGAATAAAATCGATAAAAAACTATATATCTTAAGCGAGGGAAATTTTTATAGTTCAGAAAAATTAATTCGCTAAAAATCCTCATTTAAATAAAAAAGTCCTAAATAGGACTTTTTTATTTTTATCGTTTTTTCCATTGTGGTGCTCTTCTAGCACGTTTTAAGCCAAATTGTCGCTCCGCTCTTCCAGCCTTTGGCTGGCGCTCACTTCATTCGCTTCGCTACGCTCCTTAGACACCTCTCGGTTTCTAACGCTCGCCTTCGGCTCGCTGTTTTCCTATACGGGGAAACACCCAGTTTCCCCGACCCCCCTCTGAAATTTGGATTAAAATGCTCTAAAATCTCTTTATCTTTCGTTAAATAAAACTTATCTTTTCTTCCATTGAGGGGCGCGCCGAGCACGTTTTAATCCAAATTTCTTTCTTTCTCGCATTCGAGAATCTCTCGTCAAATAACCAGATTTGCGTAATTTTCTCCGAAAATCCGGATTAAATTTAACTAAAGCTCTGGCTATTCCATGACGCAAAGCTTCAGCCTGGGCTTTAACTCCCCCTCCTTTTATTTTAGATATTATCCTAAAGCGCTCAAGCGATTTCATTTTTCGTAAAGCTGCAGAAGCTATTTGCGATGACTCAACATCTGAAAAATATTGTTGATAAGGTTTTGCATTAACTAAAATTTCTTTCTCTCCTTTGGTAAGAAGGCGAACTCGAGCGACAGCCGTCTTTCTTCTTCCCAGTGCCTCCCAGTATCTCTCGGGTTTGGGTTCTGGTTTCTCGATTTTTAGCTTTGGTAATATTTTTTTAGGTTTTTTTGCAGGGGCCCGCTTT
>JAHCSE010000015.1 GCA_018609195.1 Patescibacteria group bacterium | reverse complement strand
CTATCTACTCCCAAGCCAAAACCAGCTGCAGGGGGCATTCCATATTCCAGAGCTTCCAAAAAATCTTTATCCATTCTTTGAGCTTCTTCTAGCCCCTTTTTATAAAATTTTTCTTGTTCCTCAAATCTTCTTTTTTGTTCTAAGGGATCGTTTAATTCTGAAAAAGCATTGATTAACTCCCATCCTGCCACTACTAATTGAAAATTAGCTAATTTGGAAGGGTCCTTCTCCAACTGTTTAGCCAGAGGGAAAGCTCCCAGAGGATGGTGGATTACAAAAGTTGGCTGCCAGATTTTAGGGAGGCAGATTTTTTTAAAGATACTATCTGCAACGTCTGACTTTCCACTTTCTCCTCCAATTACAATTCCTAGCTTTCTGGCTTTTTCTTTTAAAGCTTTTGTATTGATTTCTTCTAAATTAATTTTAGTATATTTCCTGATTAGTTGAGAGAATTCAATCCTTGGCCAAGGGGTCTTGAAATTAATTTTCTTCCCTTCATATTCAATTTCCAATTTCCTAAAAATTTTCCTCATCAACTTTTCAAATAATTTTTCGGTTAATTTCATTAAGTCTTTGTAATTAGCATAAGCCCAATAAAACTCCAAACTGGTAAAATCTGGATTATGGGACCTATCAATTCCTTCGTTCCGAAAGACACGACCTATTTCATAAATTTTTTCAAAACCGCCAATAATCAGTCTTTTTAAATAAAGCTCAGGAGATATTCTTAAATATAAAGGAACATTTAAAGCTTGATGATGAGTTTTAAAGGGTCTGGCTCTTGCACCTCCATATATTGGTTGCAAAATTGGAGTTTCCACTTCCAGAAATCCTTCCTTTTCCAAAAATTCTCTCATTTCTTTGATAATTTGAGATCTTATCTCAAATTTCTTTTTAATTTTCGGATTAAAAATCAAATCTAAGTATCTTTTTCTAAATCTTTCCTCCGTATCTTTTAAACCATGCCATTTTTCAGGCAGAGGCAAAAGAGATTTCGCCAACATCTTAAAAGCCCTGACCTCAGCTGTTTTCTCTCCCGTTTTTGTTGTAAATAAACCCCCTCTTATCTCAACAAAATCTCCAATATCAAAATTATCTAAAAAAAATTTATATCCTGATTCTCCTAACTTGTCTTCTTTCAAATAAACTTGGATGTTCCCTGTGCCATCTTCAATATGTGAAAAAGTAGATTTACCGTGTTCTCTTTTTGACCTCATCCTCCCTGCCAAAATGATTTCTTTTTTTGAACGAGATAAAGAAGAGAAATTACGTAGCGCATCTGAAATTTTGTGAGTCCTTTTGGTAAAACTGGGGTAAACCAAAAGACCAGCATTTTTAATTGCCTCTAGTTTTTTCAATCGAGCTTTTCTTAGTTTTTGAATTTGAGGCATAAAACTACTTCTATTTTAACTTATTTTATAGTTTTTGAGAATTATTGGGTGAAATACCATTCCAAAACTTGTTTAGCTACCGGTAAGGCAGCAACCTGAGCCTCTCTAACATTTTCAATGACAATGGTTAAAACTATTTGGGGATCATCATAGGGTGCAAAAACTGTTACCCAATTGTGAAAATATCCTTCCCTACCTGTTTCTGCCGTCCCGGTTTTGGACGCCACCTTCACTGGTAAAGTATTTAATATGACTGAGGATCCATACGTTACAGCTTCTCTCATTCCTTCCCTGATAATTTTAAGATTTTCAGGATCAATAAAATTTTCCCTAATAATTTCTGGCTCAATTACCTCAACTACTTGCACTGAGCTTGCTTGCCCCGTACCATCCGCCGAAGGCGGATTGGTATTCGGGGTCGAAGTATCAATAATTTTTTGAACAACTTTTGGTTCCAAAAGCTTTCCATCATTGGCAATAACTGAAAAGGCAGTTGCAACTTGCAAAGGAGTGATTCTGAGATAACCTTGGCCAATGGAAAGATGGTAGGTGTTGCCAATAAACCAATTTTCTCCCAGTGCCTCAGTTTTCCAGGCGGGATCAGGTATTAAACCTTCTTTTTCCTGGGGGAGATCAATGCCGGTTTTTTCCCCCCAACCAAAAAGAGAAAGATAATTTTTTATTCTATTGACTCCCAACCCATTAAATTCTTTATAACCGCCCCCGTAGGTGTAAAAACAGACATTGCAAGATACAGCAATGGCCTCTCTTAGATCAACCCAGCCATGATTTTTCCAGTCTAAAAAAGTATAAATAATCTCGGGGTTGTATTTATGAGGAACCTCTATTTTCCCTTCAGTATAGATAGATTTTTCGGGGTCAATGATGTTTTCTTGAAGGGCAGCTGAGGCAATTAAGGGTTTGATCGTTGAACCTGTTGGATATTCTCCAGAAATTGCTCGATTAAAAAGAGGTTCTAAAGAATCATTTAGAATTTTTTGGAGCGCTTTCTGAGAAATTCCCTGGGCAAATAAATTGCTATCAAAACTGGGTAAGCTTACCAGAGCTAAAATTCCTCCCGTCTTTGGATCAATAGCTACTGCAGCTCCCTTTTTCGCTCCCACTCTCTGGAGAGTAAAATTAATTTCTGCCTCAATTTTCTTTTGTAAATTTGAATCAAGATATAAAATTAAACTTTTGCCGGGTTCAGGATCTGAGATCAGTTCTTTTGACTTGATTTTTCCTAAGGCATCCTTTGCAATTTGAATTTTTCCAGGATTTCCTCTAAGGAATTGTTCATAAGATTTTTCAATGCCTGATTTTCCAACATAATCGGTAATTGAATAATCCTTAAAGAGCTTTAACTCCTCTTTACTAATTTTCCCAGTATAGCCAATTAAATGAGAAAAAGTTTGGGCGGAAATGTAATCTCTGACTGTATTTTCTTCAATTTTACAGCCTGTAAACTCAGTAATTTTTGTTTCGAGCAAAATTAAAATTTGGTGAGGGATATTCTGATAGATTAAGACCTCGTTAAATTCACTCTCAGTGACTTCTCTCTCTAATTGTGAAAGGTCTTTTTTAATAATTTCAGCTAATTTGCTTAATATTTTTAATCTTGCCTCCGTTGACCGAGGTAAATCTCTTTTATCGCATACCAAATCAAAACTAGGCAGATTTTTCACCAACAGATTCCCAAACTTATCATAAATTACCCCCCTTTCTGTTTGAATTTTAATAATTCTTGTTTTATTTTCTAAAGCTTGAGAGGAGAAACGATCACTTTCTACAATTTGGAACTGAAAGGTCTTAAAAAAGAAAATAAAAATTATGATTAAAAAGAAAATATAAAATCCTTTAATAATCTTTCCTGAAAGAGGGACTTCTAATCTTTTTTCAGACAATCCTGTCTCCTCTTCCTTTTTTTGGGCCAGACTATCTAAAAAAACCTCATGAGGCTCTATTTCTTCTTTAAAGGATTGCCTGACTTTCTTATTTTTAAGCTCCTTTTTGGGGTCTGATAAAAACATATTTCTTAAAAAAGAGAAGGAGATAGAAAACAATTAAGCCTAAAATTAAATTATAAATTACTTCAACAACGAATGCTTCCGTGAAATCAATTCGAAAAGATGTAACTTTGAAAAGAATAAGGGAATTAATGAAATTGGAAAATAAATTGTAAAAATTTATAGAAACGAAAAGTAAAATTAGAAACCAGAAAATATTCAACTCTTTTAGGATTAGCATTGCCCTCTTTAAAAGAAAAGTCATTAAAAGTAAAGTTATAATTGATATCCCTAAAAATGAGTTAGAAAAAATATCTAAGAAAAATCCTCCAACTAAGGCTCCAAAGAAAGAAAAATTTTTCCTTGGATTTTCAGAAAAGATTAAGAGAAATACGGAAATTAAAATAAGATTAGGAAGCTCCCCCTTGATATTAAAATGGATTAAAAAACTTGTTTGAATTAAAGATAGAATATAAAAAAATAAAAATAAAGTTAAGAATCTTTGCATTAATAACTAGTAATAATAAACACTGTTTCTAATTTGCTAATATCAAAAAAGGGAGAAACTAAAGCTTGTTGGAAAGGTTTAATATCGCTTCTTAGTATTTTTTGAATTCTTCCTACCAAAATTTCTTTAGGGAAAATTCCTCCCAAGGAGGTAGTTACTATCAAATCTCCTTCTTTAATTTCTTGATCTTTAGGGATTAAATCAAGAAGAAGTTTAAAATTTCCCTTTCCTTTAATCACTCCAGTGACCTCTCTTTCCTGAATTTTAACACCAAAAGAACTATTTGGGTTCGAAATAAGTAAAACTCTTGAGAAGTTTTCTGCAGGTTCACTAATCCTCCCAATAAGTACTTTCCCTTCAGTGATTACTGGCATTTCTTCAGAGATGCCACCTGTTAAACCTTTGTTGATTAAAAGGGAATCCTGGGAAATGTCTTTCCCGATAACTTCAGCTAAAGTTAATTGAAAATCTTTTTTCAGATCTATTTCTAAAGCTTTTCTTAAAAGTTCATTTTCCTTTTTTAATGCTTTTAAAAGAACAATTTGAGCAAGGAATTCTTGATTTTTAAGTTTAAGTTCTTCATTCTCTTTTTTTAGATTTTTTATTTCGGCAATCGTCTCAAAAAAATCAGATACCCTGTCCCCTACTTGCCAAAGAGTTTTTTGAATAGGAGAGGATATTAAATAAAAAAAGTTTTTGACCTCCTTTTGATAAAAAGTGAAACCAATAATTATTAAGATTCCAATAATGATAATTAAAATCTTTCTTTTTCGAGGAGAAAGTTTCATAGCTTTTAAGCTATTATAGAAAAATTTTAGACAAAATAAAAGAGAGTAGAATCACCTACCCTCTTAGAGTTCCTCGAATTCGTTATCGGGCGCTCTCGCCTGAGCAAGGAGCTGCTCTCGGAGTTCTGGATTGGAATCGACTTCGGCGGTTGCTTTCCAATCCTCCAGAAATTCAAGAATCTCAACGAACTCTTTTTCTGAAAGGCCTCGTAGTTCCAAAAGTTGAATCAATTCTTCTTCGAATTTCTGTCGGTTTTCTTGTTGAAGATCTCCAACCCAACTCAGATATTGAGCAATTCTCTCGTCCATCATTGTCTCCTTCCTAGTTTTTCGTGTACTAATTTTAATATTATACAATTCAAAATAGCTGTCAAATAAAAAAAGGCGCTGTGGTGGCGGCTACCTACTTTCGCAGGAAAAACCTACTATCATCGGCCTTAGGTTATTTCACTTCCGTGTTCGGTATGGGAACGGGTGGAACAAACCCAGTATAGCCACCACCAAAACGCCCTTTTGATTAAATTCTAGGTTGTAAATGAAAGCTTACGAAAGGCCGTAAAATTTGTGGTCATTAATTGCTAGCTAAGAAAAAAATAATCGTTCAATTAGTACTGCTCGGCTCAACCCTTTACAGGGCTTACACCTGCAGCCTATCAACCTCATAATCTCTAAGGGAACTAAGAACCTTAATCTTGGGGTTGGCTTCGTGCTTAGATGCTTTCAGCGCTTATCACAACCCAACATAGCTACCCAGCGATGCTCCGGGCGGAACAGCTGGTAGACCAGAGGTTGGTTCATCCTGGTCCTCTCGTACTAAGGATGACTCCCCTCAAGGTTCCACGCCTGCGGTAGATAGGGACCAACCTGTCTCACGTATATTTGTCACTTATTACTAAGTGTATGGACTATATCACCACCGAGCACATAATGTTTATGTGCTCGGGATCGACGTATTATGAAAGATTTAAAATCTTCCATCTAGCCACTTGTAATGACTAAGTCTCTACGGGGTTAATATATGCCTCTTCCGCTTTTTGGAATAATTTAAATTTCGAAAACGGTCGATTAAATCTGCGAGCTTACGAAAATCCTTCTTATCTTTCACCTTTTCTTTCTTATTGAGAATTTCTATCATTAGAGCTACCTGTTCTTTTTTTAGAATCACAAATGGTTTTACTATTTTTAGAAATTCTCGCAACTCGTTTACTTTACCAATAATATATTCCAGAATTCCGTCTTTTCGTACTCTCAGATATCCTAGCCCAATCAAAGAACAAATCTTTTTAAAATTTTCTTTTTCTTTCTGCGACTGAAAAAGCACTACGTACGGCGCTACCTGAAATCCATATTTATAAGTTGGATTTGGTTTTAAACGCACGTAAATGCTTCCGTCGCCATCAAGAAAACCTGCAAGATATGCTTTTTGAGTTTGACTAAGCATATATAACTTCCCTCGGTATTATCCTATCATACGACAGGTTGAAAAATCAAGATAGGACTTCACCGATATAAGTCGATTTTTGCAATCCCGATTACTCGGGAAAGCCGCCGTGTGTACTCAATGTCTTGGATTCTTTTTTGACGGTCTGAACCCAGCTCACGTACCTTTTTAATTGGCGAACAGCCAAACCCTTGGGACCTTCTTCAGCCCCAGGATAAGATGAGCCGACATCGAGGTGCCGAACAGGGCCGTTGATGTGGACTCGCGGGCCCTACTAGCCTGTTATCCCCGGGGTAACTTTTGGCTGATGATCTTCCCCGATTCTATTAACCAGGGTCGGTTCACTAAGTTCCACTTTCGTGCCTGCGCGAGATATCCCTCTTGCAGTCAAGCCGGCTTTTGGCTTTGCCCGATCACTCCGATTTCCATCCGGAGCTAGCCGACCTTTAAACGCCTCCATTACCTTTTAGGAGGCAAGTGCCCCACTTAAACTACCCACCTAGCAATGTCTCTGCCGTAAAGGCAAGTTAGAATCAAGAACTCAAAAGATGGGTGTTTCATTGACGGCTCCAGTCGCCCCGAAAGGCGACCTTCAAAGCCTCCCCACTACGCTACGCATTCAAGCTCAGAATCCAATACCAAGCTGCAGTAAAGCTCCCGGGGTCTTTCCGTCTAGCCGCAGGTAACCGGCATCTTTACCGGTATTGCATTTTCACCGGGCTCCTCGTTGAGACAGTCCCCCAGTCGTTAAACCTTTCATGCGGGCCAGAACTTACCTGGCAAGGGATTACGCTACCTTTGGACGATTATAGTTATCGCCGACGTTTACTGGCGCTTCATGTCCTCAGCCGTTCAACTTAAGCTAAACGACTGGCACAATTAACGTTCCAGCACTGGTCAGGTCTCAGCCCCTATACATCCTCTTACGAGTTTAGCAGGGACCTGTGTTTTTGATAAACAGTCGCCAGGGGTACTTTCGCTGCGGCCCTGATTCATCATCAGGGCAAGGCATATTCCGAAGTTACGCCTGCTTTTTTGCCGAGTTCCTTAACGAGGTTTCACCCGTTCACCTTGGTGCTCTTACACCTGCCTACCTGTGTCGGTTTTCGGTACGGATCCCGCACATAATTAATTCCTGAAAAGACTTTTCTGGGAAGCTTGCTCATTTAAGTTTATTCTGCCGAAACAGAATATTCTGCCAGCCCTTGAAAAAATCTTGGGCAAGCAATGAGAATCCAATAACTCACTTAAACTACCAGACTCCGTCCTCTCTTCAGAATTATATGCGGGAGGGCCGGAATATTAACCGGCTGTCCATTAGCTACCCCTTTCGGGTTTGCCTTAGGCCCGCCTAACCCTTGGCTGATCTCCATTGCCAAGGAAACCTTAGGCTTTTGGTGGCCAGGAATCTCACCTGGCTTGCGGTTACTCATGCCAACATTCTCACTCCTTCATTCTCCATCAAACCTTACAGTTCGACTTCACTGAATGAAGGACGCTCCCCTACCCCGAGCACATAACAAGTTATATGCTCAGTCTTATCTTCGGTACTGAGCTTGAGCCCCCTAAATCTTCGGCGCAGGATCTCTTAGTTAGTAAGCTGTTACGCACTTTTTAAAGGATAGCTGCTTCTAAGCTAACCTCCTAACTATCTGAGAAACCCTACTTCCTTAAAACACTTAGCTCAGTTTAGGGACCTTAGATGAAGATCTGGGCTGTTTCCCTTTTGACCTCGGACCTTAGCGCCCAAAGTCTGACTCCCCCTCACGTTTTATATCCCGGTATTCGGAGTTTGGTAAGATGCAGTACGGAAAACCGCAGCCACACCCATCCAGTGCTCTACCCCCAGGAAAATGAGGAAGGCTAGCCCTAAAGCTATTTCGGGGAGAACCAGCTATCACCAAGCTCGATTAGCTTTTCACTTCTTACCACAGCTCATCCCAAGGTATTGCACGGCCTACGGGTTCGGGCCTCCTTCTGTCTTTCGACGGAATTCACCCTGGCCATGGCAAGCTCGCTTGGCTTCGGGTCAATGCCCAACTTTTAAATTAGAATGTATTAAAAGAACGCGCTTTTAACACTCGGTTTCCCTATGCCTTCACGCCAGAAGCGCTTAGACAAAAAGTTGAGCGTTACTCGTTGGCTCGTTCTGCAAAAAGCACGCCGTCACCGAGCACATAACAAGTTATGTGCTTCAGCTCCGACTCTTTGTGGGCAAGATGGTTTCAGGTTCTATTTCACCGGGATCACCTCCCTACTTTTCACCTTTCCCTCACGGTACTGGTTCACTATAGGTGAGGCTGAGTATTTAGCCTTGGCAGTATAGTCCTGCCTGCTTCCCACAAGGTTTTCTTTTCTCGTGGTACTCAAGAGAGATAACAAGGAGCACGAAGTCATTTTCGCCTACGGGACTATTACCCTCTTTGGTACCCCTTTCCAGGGTGTTTTGACTAACAAAACTTCGTCTAAATGTTCTCCCTCAGGCATCGAGCACATAAATTATGTGCTCGACTCCCGACGCTATCTTCTTTCAACCCCAAGCACATAACAAGTTATATGCTCGGTTTGGGCTAGATCCCATTTCGCTCGCCGCTACTAAGGGAATAAAATTTTTTTTCTTTTCCTCCGCTTACTGAGATGTTTCACTTCAGCGGGTTCGCCCCGAGCACATTATTTATGTGCTCGGTATTTTGCTTCATCAGCAAAATAGGTTTCCCTATTCGGAAATCCCCGGATCAAAGGTTGCGAGACACCTTCCCGAGGCTTATCGCAGTCACGCCACGTCCTTCATCGCCTCAGCCTCCCAAGGCATCCACCATCTGCCCTTAATGTAATTTTCTTAGCTAGCAATTAATAACCACAAATTTTACGGTTACCTTCTACTTATTTACCCCGTATAAAAATCAAAGATTTTCTACGGGGTTTCATTTTCAAAGTACAGTCATTCCTGAAATCAAAAACCGCTTTAAGGAAGCGGTCTTTCTTCGAAGATCAAAAAATCAAAGCAATTAACCACTTCCTTTATTTAGGATTTGAATCGGATTCCTCATACTGTCTATCTTTATTTTAGAAAATCCAAAACCTTTTGTCAAGCCCTCTGACTTTAATTTCGCTATTAAGCTAGAATTTAAATAATTTTTAGCCTAAAAGCCTCCTTTTTAAATCTCTTAATAACTCAGTTGCAACGTCCTTTCCTCCCAAGCCAAAAGCAATACCACCTGCAAGAGCAACCATTGCTACAAACCCACCAAATAAAATTCTAATTAGGTCTGGAGCTACTCCCAGCTGGAGCAGAATAATCAAGGTTGCGAAAATCCAGATTGACCATTTAACAATTACTCCAGCTAAGCGGCCATATCCGGCTTTCGTTCCTTCAACTCCCGTTCGAACTATCTTTTCCAGAATGTCAGCAATAATTACAGCTACCACAAAGATGAGTGCTGCCACAATTACATTGGGTAAATAAGCCAAAATATCTCTTAGCAATCCAGCAAATTGAACTAATCCCAAAATTTCTACTGCAATGGAAAGAGCAGCAATGAATAACACCCATTTAAAAATTGCTCCAATAAATTCAGCGGCATTTACTTTTAATTCAGCCTTTTCCAAAGCTTCCTTCCATCCCCCTCTTTCAAAAAGCTGATTAAATCTTAGACGGTCTAAAATACGAACAACAAGCATTCCGATTCCTGCAGCTATAAACCAACCAATAATCAGGACGACTAAGGCGGGAATTAAAAGAAATACGAATTTTACCACTCCGGTCCAGAGCTGTTGCAAGGTTTGGAACGTAATCAAATACCAATCTTGAAGAGTAGGCATTTTAATTTATATTATTTTAAGATTTTTAAAGCCTCTCGACCTTTAAGGTTTTTAAAACATTATAGCAGATAACAAAAGATTGTACCTGTGGAAAACTTAAGTCAAGCAGTGGACCCGAGCGGACTTGCCGTCCACTCCACTAAGTGGACGAGCCTCCCGCCCCTGGCGAGGTTCGCCAAAGGCGACGCCCAGCGAAGCTTGGCGGGAACCGCTGACCCCGTACCTGTCCGCCAAAATTTTTGTGGACCGTGCCGGATTTGAACCGGCGACCTCCTCATTGCAAATGAGATGCTCTACCACTGAGCTAACGGCCCATGATTTGATTTATCACTTTTTCTTTTGTAGCCATAAATAAATATCTT
>JAHCSE010000014.1 GCA_018609195.1 Patescibacteria group bacterium | reverse complement strand
CTAATTTTACTTAAAGCAGGCCTCGATCCCACTGTAATTTTAGGAACAAAACTGAGAGAATTTGGTAACAGCAATTTCCGCCAGGGCCAATCAAAATATTTAGTTATTGAGGCTGATGAATGGAAAGCTTCTTTTTTAAAATATTCCCCAAAAATTATTGTTTTGACTAATATTGAAAGAGAACACCTTGATTATTATAAAAATTTGAATCATATTTTAAAAACTTATAAAAAGTATATCAAAAAATTGTCAAAAAAGGGTATATTGGTAGCGAATCAGGATGATGAGAATATTTATCGAATAGTAAAAGAAAATAAAAAATTGCAGATCCTATTTTATTCTTTAAAACAAAAAGAAGTAAAAAACTTAAAAAAAATTTTAAAGATTCCCGGACAATACAATATTTCTAATGCCTTGGCAGCCCTGACAGTAGCGAGAATTCTAAAGATCCCAGATAAAATTAGCTATCAGGCTCTATCAAGATATCAAGGAGCATGGCGTCGCTTTGAAATAAAAAAATACAAAATACCAAATACAAGATACAAAATACCAGTTATTAGTGACTATGCCCATCATCCAACTGAAATTAAAGCTACTTTGGAAGCAGCCAAAGAAAAATTCAAAAAAAGAAAAATCTGGGCTATCTTCCAACCCCATCAATACCAGAGAACCTATTATTTTTTTGAAGATTTTATTTCAGCTTTTGATCTGGCAGATGAAATTATTTTAACAAAAATTTATGATGTAGTAGGTAGAGAGACAAAAAAAATCTCAAAAAAGGTTAGTGCCAAAAAATTAGCCGAAAGTATTAAAAAGCGGGGGAAAAACTGCCATTTTATTGCAAATTTTAAAAAAATTCCTCAATTTCTAAAAAAAAGACTCACGAGCAAAGACATCATTTTAATAATGGGCGCAGGAAATATTTACAAGTTAGCCGATCTTTTATAGATAGGGGGTTGACCTTTCGGCTAGCTCAGGGTCAAGACTGAGTCTGTCGAAGCCTTGACAAGAATTCTGGATAAAAGGAGAATAGAATAAAGGTTTAATTATAATAACCTATTATGACAGCAACAATTCTGGGAATTATTGTGGCAGTGGTGGTGATTGTAATCGTAGTTTACTTTCTGGTAGGAAAAAAGAAAGGAAAGCCTCCCACAGGTCCAGAAGTTCCACCAGGTCCAGAAGCTCCACCGCCCTCACCTCCTGCGCCACCAACAGTATAAAAATTATATTATAGGGAATAAAAGACCATTATGGATTGGCCTTTAATTATTTTTGTTTTAGCGGTTATTGCTATCTCTCTTGGTTATTGGTGGTATCGACAAAAAACCAGCAAAACCCCACCCTCTGCTGGAAATCAAGAATAAATAACCCTTTACCTTTAAGTCAACAAGAAGCAGCAAATTTCTGCTTTTTTGTTTTGTTAAAAAAAAACCCGAGCTTGCTCTCAGGCTTAGCTCAGGTATTATCTAAAAGAGCTTTTTGAATCGATGTCCTTCTCCGGTTAACCATTTTTCAAACCAGTTGGGATCTCCTTTAATTTCCAGGAGGATCAATGATGGTTGATTTTCAGTCAATATTTGATGAACTACTTCTGGTTTTATAGTTGGGGCACTTCCTGCCAACAATGAGTTCTGGTTATTATTAGTTCGCAACGTTGCATCTCCCGCAAGAAGATGAAAATCTTCGGTCCAACTCGTGTGGTCATGAGAGGATGTTGGAGAATAAGGCGAAAGGTATTGCAGTAACAAGCCCCTCTTTTTATTAGCTGCATAATAAAGGGCCTTTGAACCCTGTTTTTGTGATCTAGATTGCAATGGCGGGTCAAAAACAAGGAATCCTTGTAAGGCAAGATAATATTGCCTTTCTCCAAAATGTAATCGGATCATCCTAAAGTGACTTTCTCTTCCTATCTTTAGCATTTCGGTACTTTTCTGGCGAATGGTTTCTTCGACCCTGTGTTCATCAAAACCGCCAATAAGGGTTGGGTATTCTCTTTCGGTCTCTGAATCCCATTTTTGAACAGGGAGATAATCGTCAGGAAAAATTACAATATCTTGTCCTTTCATCCCTTCCCCCTTTCTTGTTAAGGTGCTGTTTTGTGTTATTTGATATTAACCTATTTCAGTAAATTTTTCAAATCTATTCGAGCTCTTTTAGTCTGGTAAACAAATTGCTAAAATAATGGTAAGTTAAAGCTACATGCCAAGATTACTTATTGTAAATAAAAAAGACAAAATTATAGGGACTGAGACAAAAGAGAAATGTCACGAGGGCAAGGGAATTTTACATCGAGCTTTCTCTATTTTAATTTTTAATAAAAAAAATCAAATTTTGCTTTCTCGGAGAAGTCAATTTAAAAAACTTTGGCCTCTTGTGTGGGACAATACTTGTAGCAGTCATCCTCTAAAAGGGGAGCGCTATGAGGAAGCTGGTCAAAAAAGATTAAAAAAAGAATTCGGTTTTACTTGCCCTCTTACATTAATAGATAAATTCCAATATCAGGCTTTATATAAAAATCTAGGTTCAGAAAATGAAGTATGCGCTTTATTAGTGGGGAAATATGATAAAAAAAAGATTAAGCCTAATCCCAAAGAAATCGCAGATTGGAAATGGATGGCTCTTTCAGATCTCCAGAGAGATATTAAAAAAAACTCTCAAAAATATACCCCTTGGTTAAAGATTGGTCTAGAAAAATACTTAAGAAAAAAGATTTCTTTGGCTTCGACTGAGCTCAGCCGAATGTCCAATGAAAATTCAGATAAAGAAAAGCTGGATTCAATTTTAGTTAAATTGACAAAAATTATTGACCTCGCTATGAAAAAAATTCTGATTTCCGAGGTTGACCAAAAATTTAAAAAAATTGTTAGTTATCAAACTTCAACTGGTGGAAAGAGATTAAGGCCGGCTTTAGCCATAATCTGTTGTAGAATGCTTGGAGGAAAATTCAAAGATGTTTTATATCCAGCAGTCAGCCTGGAATTGTTACATAATTACACTTTAATCGTTGATGACATAATTGACAAAAGTACTCTTAGGAGAGGAAAACCAACTACCTGGTTTAAATTTGGTAACTCTATTGCTCAATGTGTGGGAGTAAATTACTCAGCTTCCATCTTTCAAGCTGCCAATAAGTCAAGAAATTCAGTTTCAGTATCTGCGCTTTTAGCTAAAACTTTGAAAACTGTTATAGAAGGGGAAATTTTAGATATTTTATTTGAGCAGTCAGGGAAAACTGAGGAGCCTTATGTTGTAAAAAACCGATATCAAAAAATAACAAAAAAAGATTATTTTGATATGATTGGTAAAAAAACGGCAGCTTTATTTCAGGCCTGCTGTGAGTTGGGGGGAATTGCAGCTTCAGTGAAAAAAAAGAAAATCGAAGCATTAAAAATTTATGGATTTAATTTTGGAATGGTTTTCCAGATTCAAGATGACATTTTAGATATTTTTGGGGAGAAAAAATTATTTGGCAAAAAAATTGGCAAAGATATTGAGGAAAGGAAAGGTGGCAATATTGTCATCCTTTTTACTTTAGAAGAACTAAATTTTAAAGGTAAAAAGAGATTTTTGAAGATATTAAGAAAGAAAGAGATGACAAAAAAAGATTTCAAAGAAGCAATGAAATTTATTAAAAAGACCAACAGTTATCAAAAAGCTTCCTTACTGGGAAAACATTTCGCAGAAAAAGCCAAAAAATCCTTAAAATATTTACCCCAGAATAAATGGAATGAAATCTTAAGAATTTTGGCTGATTTTACCATAGAGAGAAATAAATAGGGACCTGGTGACATCAAATAATTTATGGAGAAAAAGAATAAAGAAAGTAAAGCTTTATCTACTGAAGATTTAGAGATTGAAGATTTTCTTAATCTTGGAGTAGTTATTAATGACCGAGAAGAAGTTTTACTGATTCGAAGAGTTAAACCAGAAGTGGGTAAAGATAGTTCAGTTTTGACTTGGAGTTTTCCTGGCAGCGGGCAACGATTAGGCGAGACAAGAGAAGAATGCGTCAAGAGAGGAATATTAGCTAAAACCGGCTATGATGTTGAATCGATTAGGCAAATATCTTTACGATTCCATCCTCAATTTTCGAGATTTATTGTTTATCACTATTGCAGGTTGGTTTCGCCGAAACCTGTTGCCAAACCTAGCAGACCTGATGAAATAGCCAAGATTAAATGGGTTAAAACAGAAGAAATTAAGAATTTGATTACAACCGATCTTGATCCAAAAGTTAGTAAAGAACTCGGCCTACGCTGATTTTAAAATTATAGAATATTCCTCAAAATAAAAATAAGTATCCTTAAACAAAAAGAGCGCTGAAAAGGCGCTCTTTGCTATATCCATTTTTTTGAATGGTTACTATTAAAGAGCAATCAATTATGTATTTCTGATAATCTAATAAATATTTCTATAGCATTTGGTATTGGTTTCACTCTCGCTGGATTCGTATGCTCTACAGTATTATTCTTGCTGTTTAAGTCGAGGTTTCCCTCAGTGGACGACTACGGTTGGGCTCTACCTCTATCGATCATGCGGACAGCATCGCTCCCTTCTATAATTTGGCCATCGAAGGTCTCACCCATGAGCATGCCTTCTGTGGAGTCGCAGGTCAAGTCGGTCTCACCCAGCCGGAAGTGGAACACGAGATCCGTGTCTCCATCGCCGTCCGCGTCCTCCTCACGGCGTTCAGGTTCCCTACTTTGTGGGACCATAGGCATCTGAACGGTTCCTTCAAAGGTCACCGTGTTGTGATCCACCGTGGTCGCATCAAAATCTTCGGTGGTAAGGATCGCCACAGCGATGACCTCCTTCTCTGAGTTGCAGTTGATGGAGTTGGGGTCGCTGCCAGGTTTGATGTCGATGTCTACCATTAAGGCGGGAGGTTGTTCAGTTCCCGCTTCTACTAAGGCTGTAATTGCCTCACCGATTCCTTCTCCTGAGGGTGCGATACTACAAACCAGAGGCTCCCCTCCAGGGATGTCAACGATTCCGTCACCATCGCAGTCAACTCCATCAGGAGGAGCAAGAGCATCAGTTGCCGCTGCAATTTCCTTCAGATCGGGGATGCCAAAAGGTCCTGAAGATATGCCTATAACCTTGGGCGGATCAAGAGCTAGGATAGCGTCAACTGTTTCATTAAAGCTCGGTCCGGGGTAGGGTATGGCTCCAGGATCCCCTGGCCGGTGAAAAGAGGCGTCAGTCCAGAGAAGGATGAGTTTTGTGGCTCCATCTCTGAAATTGGCCTGCTGGCCTGGAGGGATGGTGGCTTCAGGGAACCCTGCTCCTGAAAGATCCTGTCCAGCACCGGTTGCTGTCTGGAACAGGGCTGGTAGTTGACTTTGAGGCGCATCTGCTCCAGAACGGGTAAAGAGCCCAGAGATCGTATCTAATACTAGGTCTGTATCAAAAGTGAGGTCCACCAGTCGTTCATAGGCCTTATCTCCAAGCGATGCAGAACCAAAAGGAGAAATAGGGTAGTCCTCGAACTTGCTCAAGCCAAATCTGGTATTGGGATTTGAGGCTTTAAGGGTAGCGATTATTCCTGGTGCTTGAGCTTTGAAAAGAGGTAGGTCATCGGTAAAGCTACCCGAGAGGTCGACAAGGAAGTAGATATCCACTGGAGGGTGCATGCCCTCGACAGCAGGGCGTTTATTAGGCTTCACCTCAAAGGCGTCGAAGTCAAACGGGCCGTTACCCGTGATGGTTAATATGAACGCGTGTTGTCCGTTATCTAAGTTGGAAAACTCGCGTCTCGAGGTTACGGTGGAACCACGGCAGGTTTTAGGGATTTGCTCTTCCCTAATGATGGTGCCGTCAGGATTAATTATACGGACCTGGGCAGTACCTTTTTCACTTCCTCCATAGCAGTTATAGAAAACCAAGGAGATACTACTACCTTCGAATTCAAACGTAATCGAGGAGCCTATTGCTCTACCGGCAAGCTTGGCACTCTGCTTGATAAATATTGACAACAACCGGGATTCTTCTTTCCAGCCTTCACTGAACGCGTCGGCTGGAATATCTCGGTCATCATGTAAGTCAGTAGAGACTGCGAAGGCCACCAGCCGAAGTGCATCCGGTATAGGGTCACTCCACAACTCGCTGTGACTGCCCATGGGTCGGTGAAGGTCTCTCCATTCGCCTGGCAAAGTGGCCCTGCTGTCGGTAACGGAGATGTCACCCACGGCACGAATTGTAACCAGAGGTACTATTGTATCAGGTTGCCGCTCCTGAATAGTCCTCATCACGTCGCTGTCTTCGTGCAGTTCATTCCAGGCAGTATCGTCACCAAGACAAGTTAGTAACTTTCCTACAGTCACTTTTGAGCCTTCAAGACCTTGAAGTGGGCTGTCAAAGGTGATGACTGAGTGGATGTTTTTGAGTCTTGAATCATCTTGGTGGGTAGCTACCCAGTAAGCAGCAATAACCCCACCCATGCTGTGTCCTATAATATCAATTTGGGTTTCATCATTGATTTGTAGAATACGAGTGATCAAGAGATCAAGTATATTAGAGGAACGTGCAACGCCGTTGACACACGTGAAGATCTTAGAATAGTTTGGGTTTTTACTTTCGTCAATCTCTGGCGTTTCCGGGTCGTCTGGGCAGTATCCTGCTCCGTAATCAAAGTAGAAGAAATCTTCTTCAGCGTACTGTACATATTGAGCAACATCTCTACCTTGCAAAGTCTCACGTACCCAGGCAACTCTGCCCACCATTCGCTCATCTTCTGGCGTTCGTGGGTCATCCGTGCAATTGCTACTGCTGTTGATTCCCTGGAGAACGATGACTTTCCTCGGCCTCCCAAACGAGTCAGCAGCCTCAGTAGGACTGCTCTGATAAAGAATGGCTGCGCCGGCAATCAGCATTAGCAATAGAGTTGGTATTGCCAAAACTGAAATCCATTTCTTTCGGTTCATCATCCTTTCTTTTCCTCCTTTTTGTGCTGTCGGATGTTTGGTTTTTCTTCCCTTATTCAGTTGTTAAGGTTCAGTTGGAAAAGAATCACCTCCTCTCTTTGTAGTAGAAAGTGGTCTTCCAGAACTAACTTTATAGTAATGAATGTCCGTTTTATGTCAAGGAAAACTATCCCCAGCTGGGAAGAGAGGAGTATCATTCTCTGGATATTTATAGTATGCTGAAAGTAAATAAAACGATGACAATTTCTCCTCACAAAATAACTGGAGTTGTTTATATAATACTCGGTTTGTCAGTGCCATTTATTCTATTGCTTTGGCAACTTTCCGGATTACAAGCATCCGGAGTTTCTTTTGAGGAAGTTTTAGAAAGAGAGTTAGATGAACATCGCATTTTATTTCTAATACCTATCATGGCAGTTGTAATTGGGATTCCTATTTTCCTAAAAATGAAACTTGTAATGATTTTGTCTCTTATACTTTTACCTATTTTCTGGCTTGGTTTAATCTTAAGTATCTTTGGTGCAGCCATTACTGAAGGGATGAACCCAGTACGTAACGCTTGGGTTCTGGCTAGCACCCTTACCTCCTTGGTGTTGTTTATACTAACTATATGGAGCTTGAAACATTTTAAAAAGGATTGAATAATTCAGATATTTATTGCCTATCTTAAAGCAGATAAGACGACTACATATAAATAACCATGACTAATTTTGCTCCCCATAAAATAACTGGATTTAGTTATATAACACTTGGTTTGTTAGTACCTTTTATTCTGACTATGTCTCAAGTTCCTTTTGAAGAATTTTTAGAACGGGTATTTGATTATTACTTATTTGTAGTTTTCACACCGTTGGTCCCAATTGTAATTGGGGCAGCCATCCTTAAGAAAATGAGGGCTGTGGCAATTTTCGCGCTTATACTTTTGCCTATTTTTTTGCTTTTTTCAGCTTGGAAGATTACGGGCTTCGGTCTTTCATATGCGCTCGATCCTTGGCATAACGAACCAGGAAACATATTGTCTCTTCTAGCTATCACCCTCACCTCCTTGGTGTTATTCATATTGACTTTGTGGAGTCTGAAACACTTAAAGAAGGGTTAAATAGTTGAAGATATTTAACTCTCTCCCTGAAGCGAATTTAAAGAGCATTATTTTTGCATATCAAACTGTGGCAAACTGCCAAGGCCCTCTTTATTAATTCCTTTCTTCTATTTCGCGAATTTTTGTAAAGGAGTTCTAAATTTTTAGTGCCCCGGCTCTGTCGGCGGTTTTATTTTGTATTAAAGATTTTTTCAAATATAATAAAGAATAAAGATTATGCCTAAGACCCGAGTCTATCAAATAAATTGTATAGTATTTAAAAGAGTAGGGAAGTTGCCTGCTGATGTTAGGTTTCTCATTTTAAAACGCAATCCTCAAAAAGGCGGATTTTGGCAGCCGATTACCGGTGGAGCTCGGCCTAATGAAGATAAAATCAAAGTCCTTAAAAGAGAACTAAGAGAGGAAACAGGAATAAAAAAGATTAAAAAGATCATTAATACTAAATATTCCTTTTCTTTTATGGGAGATGATGATAAAAAACTCAAAGAATATGTCTACGGAGTAGAGGTGAATCCAAATCAAAAAATTACCCTTTCCAAAGAACACACTGAAGCTAAATGGGCGACCTTAAAAGAAGCCCTGAAACTTCTAAAATATGAAAGTAACAAAAAAGGATTAAAAAAACTTTATAAAATAATTAAAAAAATATGATTAAGGCAATATTTTTTGACTGGGCAGATACTTTTACGAGGAGTGACTTCGGCGACAATCATAAAGAAGAGATAAACAATTTACTAAAGTCTCACGGCCTAACTTGGGATATCTTTTATCCTTACTGGAAAAACTTTTATTGGTTGCGGTCAAAAAGTGATATAAAAAACGATAAGGAAATGTTTGTTCAATTAGGTAAAGTATTACAGAAAGAAAGTGTTCCCTTTGAGAAGATCCGAGATATTTTAATTGATTCCCATATTATCCCTGATGAGCATATTGAAATTATGAAAGAACTGAAAAAAGATTATAAAGTTGGAATAATTTCAAATAATGTTCAGGAATGGGTTAAGCGAGTTTTAGTAAATTATAAAATCGAGTCTTTGTTTGATACTATTATTGTTTCTTCAAAAGTAGGAGCAAGAAAACCAGATGCCAGAATATTTTATGCCGCCCTAAACGCTCTTTCGGTAGAACCCGAAGAAACAGTCTTTATTAGCGATGAAGTCGCTGATGATTTAGTTGGAGCAAAAGGCTGTGGAATGAGAACTATTTGGTTAGATACAGGGATTGAAAACGAATGGAAGAGAAAAGAAAGAGAAATCGCTAGGATTTTTCTACCAGACGCAATTATCAAAAATCTCAAAGAAGTAATCCCTATAATTAAAAATATGTGATTTACCTAAAAATAATTTTTAAATATCCACTAATTGAACCTCTTTTATAACAACAAGGAGAATTTAAGATATTATTCAAAAAGAATGAAAAAATACCCCAATGTTACTATAAAAATTCTCTTTAGATACAAGAATAAAGTGTTAATACTCAAGCATCAGGATGGAGTAATTGATTTTCCTGGAGGTAGGATGGAATGGAGAGAATCAATACTTGGGGCGTTAAACAGGGAATTAAAAGAAGAGTTAAACTATTCTTTAAAAAGAGAACCCAAATTATTTGACGTTTGGAATTATATTTCAAAAAACAAAAAGCGTCATAGCGTCATGATTCATTTTATTTATCATTTTGGTAAAAAACCAAAATTTTCTTCACCGGAAAAACTTAAAATTTTATGGCTAACAAAAAAGGATATTATTTCTATGAATATAATTAAAGAAAAGAAATTTCTTGATAAAATATTTAGATAAAAAAGGCTAAAGTTGAACTTCCCATTCTTTTCTATTCAACCCGCGTCGCTTTTTTGGAGGCGCGGTTTTTGTTTGTCTTGGGTTTGAAAAGGTAGTAAAATAGGAGAAAAGCTATGGTTATCAATAAAATTTTGAAAAAATGTAACACCAGAGAGTGAAAAAAGAGGTTGAGACAGCATAGAATGTGTTGATTCCAGCGCTGTACAAATTTGACAACATGCACTTTCATTGT
>JAHCSE010000013.1 GCA_018609195.1 Patescibacteria group bacterium | reverse complement strand
TTAAATGGACCCGTAGTGTAGCCCGGTTAACACGTCTCCCTGTCACGGAGAAGATCGTGGGTTCAAATCCCATCGGGTCCGCAAGTTTTCTAAAAACAAAAAGTGGCGGCAATGGCCGCCACTTTGGCTTCAGTGGCCTAACTATGAACCTGGAGTTTTTCCTGTAAAAGGGAAGTAGTGTAGGGAAAAGTATGGCCAAGTAATTCCTGGAGCTTTTTCAAAGAGACTCCAAGAGCTAATTGCCGAGCAGCAAAGCTATGTCTTAAAGTTTCAGGAGTTACCTTACCTTCTAACCCAGCTGCCCGAGCACACCCTCGAATTATTATCCAGACACCTTGGCGAGTCAGTCTTTCACCCCATCGCCATCGGCTTTGATTCAGAAAGAGAGCCTGCGCCTTGGGGTGGTAAATAGCCAAGGCTGGCCTTACCTCTTTTAAATATTGCTGGAGATCTTCAGCTGTCTGAGAAGGGATAGGAATTTTCCTCACCTTGCCCTTTTTATCGACTGAGAGATATGGATTCTCGGGATCTAGATTGACCATCTCTACATTAAGAGATGCCAGTTCGTTTGCTCGAATTCCTGTGCCCAGAATTAATTCTAATATCGCTAAATCTCTTATTGCTTTGGGGGTAGAAAGTTTAGCTGGAATTTCCAAAAGCCTTTTTATTTCTTCATTAGTTAACAGCCGAGAAATTGTTCTGGTATCATTTTGAGGGATAGCGACCTTCTCTGCTGGATTTCCCTTTATTATTCCTTCTGCTGTCAAATAATTAAAGAAAGATCTTAGGCTGGCGAATTTCCGAGCTATTGTTGAGCTGACAAAACCTTTTCTTTTCAACCAATTCTGATAATCCTGGAGGATTTCTGGAGTCACTGCTGTCAAAGATTGATTACTGCAAAAACTTGAAAATTGTCTTAAATCTCCTCTATAGCTTGAAACCGTATTCTCAGCTGCTGCTCGCTCGGTCTTGAGAAAACTGAGAAACTCCTCAATCAGTTCTTTCATTACCTTCCCTCCTTTATTAAATTGTTTAAGAACAATGTTTCCCTCTAAATCTATATTGATTAAAAAATCCTAAATTGTCAAGTTTTATGAAAAAGATCTTTACTTGACAGACTTTTTTAATTTGTGTAGAAAAACAACAGGAGGTTGTTTCTTAACAACTGAATAGGGAAGACAGTTCTGAAAGGAGGACAAAAGAAAATGGAAGCAAAAGACAGGATCATTGTGGCACTGGATGTAGATAGCCTGGATAAAGCACTGAAGCTAGTGGAGGAGCTTAATCCATACGTAGGCCTATTTAAAGTGGGGCTTGAGCTTCTGACTAGTGAGGGCTCGCCCAAAGTTGTCCAGACAATCCAGGAAGCTGGTGGAAAGATTTTCTATGACGGGAAGTTTAAAGACATTCCTAATACAGTAGCTGGGGCTGCAAGAGCGGTTACTCGACTTGATGTACAGATGTTTAATGTTCATTGTCTCGGTGGTTCAGCGATGATGAAAGCAGCTCAGCAAGCGGCAGAAGAAATTTCCAAAACTCAGGGTACGTCGTGCCCTCTTATTCTGGGGGTGACGATTTTAACTAGTCTCGACTACGGAGACCTTGTGGAGTTAGGGATCTATGACGAACTCAATATTGCCGATCCTGAAGAGCTTGTTCAAGTGAAGCGAGATCGGATTGAACGACTCGCCATTAAACACCTTGCTTGGCTTGCCCAAGAGAATGGTCTTGCTGGAGCGATTTCCTCACCCCAGGAAATTCGAGCTATTCGCAACTATTGTCAGCCAGAATTTCTGGTTGTTACCCCTGGTGTTCGACCAAAATGGGCAGCTGTAGGTGATCAAAAACGGGTAATGACTCCTGGTGAAGCCATTAAAGCTGGGGTAGATTACTTAGTGATTGGCAGGCCGATCACTAAACCGCCAGAAGAAATTAGCAGTCCAGTAGAGGCAGCAAAGCTCATCGCTGAAGAGATTGCAGCTGCGATATAGGAGAGACTTGTGATATCGGAGTCTTATTTCAAATCCCAGGAGGTGAATGAAAATGGAAGAAAGAGAAGCCTTAGAAATTTTTGAAGAAATGGGAGTCATTATTACTAATAGCCACATTGTTTACACTTCTGGAATGCACGGCTCAGCTTACGTAAATAAAGATGCAGTCTATCCTTCCACCATCCGTACTGCAAAACTTTGTCAGGTCATTGCCGATCATTTTAGAGATGAGGATATTGATGTAGTGGCGGGACCTGCAGTAGGTGGTGTAATTTTGGCTCAGTGGATTGCCAATAGTCTTTCCACTGATCAGAAAGAAGTTTTAGCTGTTTTTGCAGAGGAAAAAGGTAAAAGGCGGATATTCAAACGAGGATATGACAAACTGGTTCCTGGTAAGAAAGTGTTGGTTGTCGAAGATGTTCCTACTACCGGCGGGTCAGCAAGAAAAGTGGTTGAAGCCGTAAGAAGACTTAATGGAAAAGTCATTGGAGTTGGGGTGCTGTGTAATCGAGGCCAGATTACTCCAGAAGACGTAGGAGGAGTACCGGTTCTTTTTGCCCTGACCAATGTGCAAATGGATGCTTTTTCCGAAGATAAATGTCCTCTTTGTAAAGAAGGTGTCCCGATTAATATCGTAGTTGGTAAAGGAAGAGAGTACTTAGCTTCAAAAGCCAAGTAAAAAGGTTCAAAGTCGCTGGATTCAGCGACTTTTTTGTTTTGTTTTTTCCACAGAAAACACTTGATTTTAACTTAATTTTGCGGTAGAATAGAGATAAGGCTGCGGCTATTTTTTATTATGGCGAGTTTAAAATCACTGAAAAAACAAGCTCAAGAGGAGATAACGAAAACAAGAGATTTAAAAGAACTTGATACTATTTTCAAAAAATATCTAGGGAAGCGCGGGAAGATTACCCAGATTTTAAGTAAAATCAAAAACCTAAGAAAAGAAAAGAGAGTGAAAGTAGGAAAGGAGGCAAATTTGCTTAAAAATTTTATTAAACAAAAGATAGAGACGAGAGCGAAAAAAATGCGCGATATTAGCGCATCTGCCGAGGAGACAGGGGTTATCGATATTACCATTCCTGGGAAAAGACCTCTTTTTGGTCATTTACATCCTTTAACTCAAGTTCAGAAAAAAGTTGAGGAAATTTTTCAGTCATTGGGATTTTCAGTTGTAGAGGGGCCGGAAATTGAGACCGAGTGGTATAATTTTGATGCTTTAAACATTCCGAAAGATCATCCGGCCCGCGACGCCTGGAATACGCTTTGGCTAAAAGATAGTGAATTACTCTTAAGAACTCAGACTTCACCAGTCCAGATTCGCTATATGGAAAAAAATAATCCTCCTTTGAGAATCATTGCGCCAGGAAGAACTTTTCGCCATGAAGCAACCGATGCCTCCCACGAAGTAAATTTTTATCAAGTTGAAGGATTAATGATTGATAAAAAGGTTTCAGCAGCTAATTTCAGAGCCATCATTCAAGAATTTTTTCAGAGATTTTTTTCTGAATCCGCCGAAGCTTCACGCGAAGGCGGAGGGAAGCAAATAAAAATTCGCATCCGCCCAAGCTATTTTCCTTTTACCGAACCTTCTTTTGAAGTAGATATGAGCTGTTTAAATTGTCAAGGAAAAGGATGTTCTGCTTGTTCCCAAACTGGTTGGATGGAGATGATGGGAGCTGGAATGGTCCATCCGAATGTGTACAAAGCAGTAGGTTTAAATCCCAAAAATTGGCAAGGCTTTGCCTTTGGAATGGGTTTAGATAGGTTAGCCATGATGAAATATAAAATCAATGACATCAGATTGTTTTATAGCGGAGACCTTAGGTTTTTACAACAGTTTTGAGATAAGACTGTTTTACTTGCCCCGCACCGTGCTTTGCTCTGGTGCGGGGTTCAGGCGATTTAAGATTTTTGAACCAATTTTAACTTCAAAATGACCATAAAAGAAATTTACAATTTGGCAATTAACAAAGGGATTGAAGCTGATTTTCGGGGAAAAGAAGGGATTGAAAAACTTTTGAGAAGAGTGAAAGAAAAATATGAAAAAATGGATGCAAATCAAAAAGAAGATTTTGACAAAGAGAGATTAACTATTCCCTTTTCCGATACTCGAATTTTATTTGGGGATCCAGAAAAAGAAATTAAGAAGATTTTGGCAGGTATTGATATTGATGGGGAAGAAATTTTGTTGGCAAAAGAGCTGGGGGATATTGATTTGGTAATATCCCATCATCCCAGGGGAAAAGCCTTAGCAGGTTTAGATGATGTTATGCAGCTCCAGATTGATATGTTGGCTCAATATGGTGTGCCAGTCAATATTGCAGAAAGTTTGTTGAAAAAGAGAATTGAGGAAGTGGCCAGGGGAATTGCCCCTGCTAATCATAACCGAGCAGTGGATATGGCTAAAATCTTAAATATTCCTTTTTTGTGTATCCACACCGCTTCCGATAATTTAGTAGCGAGGTTTATTGAAGAAAAATTAAAAAAAGATAATCCCCAAACCTTGGGAGAAATAATTCAATCTCTTCGAGAAATCCCAGAATACAAAGAGGCTATTCAAATCGGAGCCGGTCCCAGAATTTTTGTTGGCTCTGAAGAAAACAGAGTAGGGAAAATTGTTTTAACTGAAATTACAGGGGGAACTGAGGGAGCAGCTGAAATTTATGAGAAATTAGCTCAGGTAGGAGCAGGAACAGTTATTGGTATGCATATATCAGAAAAACATCGGGAAGAAGCTGAGAAAGCCCACATCAATGTGGTTATTGCTGGCCATATGTCTTCAGATTCCATTGGCCTGAATCTGTTTTTGGATGAATTAGAAAAAAACGGAATTGAGATTTTACCTTGCTCAGGACTAATTCGAGTGAAGCGAATTTAACCCGTCAACAAAAGAAAATTCCAAAAGTATCGTGCTACGTAGCACGATACTTTCTGCGCAATTCGTATATTCGTAACTATTCGTAATTCGTTATTGGTATCGCGTTTATGAAATTTTCTTATAACTGGCTCAAAGAATACTTATCAAAAATTCCAAAGCCTGAGAAATTGGCAGAAATTTTAACTATGCATAGCTTTGAAATGAAAGAAGTGATAAAAAGTAAAGGAGATTTTATTTTAGATATTGATGTTTTGCCAAATAGGGGACCGGATTGTTTCTCACATATAGGCATTGCTAGAGAGATAGCAGCCATAACCAATTCCAAATTTCAAACCCCAAAATACAAAATACAAGCTACCAGATACAAAACTAAGGATTTTATAAAGGTAGAAGTGAAAAATAGGGAAGCTTGCCCTCGATATACAGCTCGAGTAATTACAGGTATTAAGGTTTCACCTTCGCCAAAATGGATTCAAGAAAGACTGATCGTTTGTGGCTTGCGCCCCATTAATAATATTGTTGATATTACAAATTATGTGATGCTGGAAACCGGCCAGCCGCTTCATGCCTTTGACGGTGAGAAATTAGAGAGCAAAAAAATTATTGTCAGATTTGCCAAAAAAGGTGAGAAAATTACTACATTAGATAGAGAGAAATATGATTTAGATAAAGATATTTTAGTAATTGCTGACTTGAAAGAACCATTGGCTATTGCTGGAATCAAAGGAGGAGTATCAGCTGAGATCGATAAAAAAACAAATACAATTGTTGTTGAATCTGCCAACTTTAACCAAAAAGTTATCCGCCGAGGTTCTCAAAAATTAAATCTGAAAACTGATGCCTCTTTACGGTTTGAGCATGGAATTGACCCAAATGTAACGGAAACTGCAGTAAACAGAGTAGCTCATTTAATACAAAAAATAGTTGGAGGAAAAATAGCCCAAGGGTTAGTTGATTTCTATGCAAAAAAAACTTTGCCCAAAATGATTAGATTGAATTTAGATTATGTCGAGAGGTTGTTAGGAATAAGGATATCCCCTCGAGAAATAAAAAATATTTTAAGAAAACTCGACTTCCGACTTTCGGAGGTCGGATCTCCGAAAGTTAACGAAGTTTTAGTTGAGATTCCAACCTGGAGATTAGACATTTCTCTTCCTGAGGATTTAATTGAAGAAATTGGCAGAGTTTCAGGTTACAACAAACTTCCAGCTGTCTTTCCTCAGATTTCTTTAATTCCCTCAAAAAGGAATTTCGCTTCTTTCTGGCAAGAACTGGCGAAAACTTCTCTCAGAGAAGCTGGATTTTCCGAAGTGTATAACTATTCATTTATTGGAGAAAAATTGAGCAAAATTCTGGGTTATAAAGATAAAGATTTAATTGAGATAGAAAATCCAGTAAGTGAAGAGCAAAAATATTTAAGGCCAAGTTTGACTCCGAATTTATTAAAAAATGTCAGGGATAATTTAAGATACTTTGATGAAATGAGAATTTTTGAATTGGGAAAGATTTATCGAAAATCGAAAATGAAAGAAAAAAGAATGCTCACAGGTCTCGTTGCCAAAAAAGAAGCTGTATCTGAAAGTGAGGCCTTTTCTCAATTAAAAGGAACGATCGATTCCTTATTAAACAAAATGGGAATTAGTAACATCTGGTATGATGCGTATCAGCCGACACCTAAGGGGTCAAGAATTTCAATTTGGCAATCAAAAAAAACAGCTGAAATCAAAATAGATCATACAAAAATTGGTTTTTTGGGAGGGATTTCCTCCAAAATACTTACTGAGTTGAAAATTAAGGTATCCATCTTTTTATTCGATCTTGATTTTGAATTGTTATCTCGACTATCTTCTGAAGAACATGAATTCAGACCCCTTTCTCGTTATCCATCAGCTGTCAGAGATTTGGCGGTTTTGGTTCCCAGAGGGGTAAAAGTGGTACAAGTTTTAAATAAAATTAATACAGCTGGTGGCTTTTTGGTCAGAGATGTTGATCTTTTTGATATGTATGAAGGAGAAGAGATGCCTGAAGGGAAAAAAAACTTAGCCTTCCATATAATTTATCAGGCAGAAAACCATACCTTGTCATCGAAAGAGATAGAAGGACTTCATAATAAAATAATCAAAAATTTGGAAGAAGAACTGGGATGGCAAGTCCGTAAATGATAATGTAAACATATTAGCATTTTAACATTTAAACAAAGAGCAAAAGACGACGTTTGTTAAGATGTCTAAATGTTTAGGTGTTAAAATGATTTTCTATGGTTCGCAAAAAAACCAGAATAAAAAAAAGAAAGCTTGAAAGAAAGAGAAAATCAGCCAGAGTGGAGAAAGAATCTACTTATGAGGCAAAAGACATTTATGTTCTGGAGGGTTTAGAACCGGTAAGAAAGAGGCCGGCAATGTATATTGGTTCAACTGGCCCAGACGGGCTTCATCATTTAGTCTGGGAAGTTTATGATAATGCAGCCGATGAAGCCATGGCAGGTTACTGTAAAAATATTGAAGTTTCTTTGTTTCCTGGAAATAAAGTGAAAACTGTCGATGATGGAAGAGGAATCCCGATTGAAAAACATCCTCAGACAAAAAAATCAGCCCTGGAAACAGTGATGACGACGCTGCATGCCGGAGCTAAATTTGGAGGAAAAGCCTATCAGGTAGCAGGGGGTTTGCACGGAGTAGGGGTATCTGTAGTTTGTGCGCTTTCCAAATGGTTGAGAGCAGAAGTTTGTCGAGGCGGTTTTAAATATATTCAGGAATACGCCCGAGGAAAGACAAGGAGCAAAGTGAAAAAAGTCGGGAAATGCAAACAAACTGGCACCACTGTTATTTTCGAACCAGATCCTGAAATTTTCAGAGAAGTTAAATTTGATTTAAAAAGAATTTTAAATCACCTCCGCCAACAGGCCTATTTAACCAAAGGAATAAGAATCACTATTTCTGACCAAAGAGAGGGGGAGAAAAAAGATTACAGTTTTTATTTTGAGGGGGGCCTCGTCTCTTATATCAACCATTTGGTTCGAGGACAAAATCTTGTTCATCCTAATGTTTTTTATTGTTCTGGAGAGAAAGAGGAAATTTTAGTTGAAGCTGCCTTTCAATATACCCAAGAATATGAAAGCTATGAAGAAGGTTTTGCCAATAATATTCATACTGAAGAAGGAGGGACTCATTTAACTGGTTTTCGGGCGGCTTTAACCAGAACCTTAAATGATTATGCAGGAAGAAATGACTATTTGAAAGAGATTGGGGAGAATCTTAATGGTGAAGATGTCAGAGAGGGATTAACCTCAGTGATATCGGTAAAATTAAGAGAGCCCCAATTTGAAGGGCAGACGAAAGCAAAATTAGGAAATCCTGAAGCGAAATTAGCAGTAGAAACCATCGTTTCAGAAAGCTTAACTGATTTTTTAGAAAGGAATCCTCAGGATGCGAAGTTAATAATTGAAAAATCCTTACTTTCGGCTAAAGCGAGAAAGGCAGCGAAAGCCGCTCGGCAAACTGTTCTAAGAAAAGGAGCTTTAGAAGGCCTTTCTCTACCTGGAAAACTAGCAGATTGCATCTCGAAAAAACCAGAAGAATCTGAACTCTATATTGTCGAAGGCGAATCAGCTGGAGGTTCGGGTAAGCAGGCTAGAGACAGGCGTTTCCAGGCTATTTTACCTTTACGGGGAAAGATTTTAAATGTGGAAAGGGCAAGACTCGATAAAATTTTAGCTTCTAAAGAAATTCGAGCTTTAATCATTGCCTTGGGAACAGCTATTGCCCATGATTTTAACTTAGATAAATTAAGATACCACCGAATTATTTTAATGGCAGATGCAGATTCAGATGGAAATCATATCAAAACCTTGCTCTTAACTCTTTTTTATCGCCATTTCAAACCAATAATTGAGAGCGGCTATCTTTATATTGCACAGCCCCCTTTGTATCGAATTCAGGCTGGAAAAAGAGTAGAGTATGCTTACATTGAAGCAGATAAAGCAGAAATTTTAAGTTCAATAAAAAAATCTTCCAAAGGAAGAATGGAAGGGCTAACTATTCAAAGATATAAGGGTTTAGGAGAAATGAATCCTGAGCAACTTTGGGAAACTACTATGAATCCTGAAAATCGAATTTTAAAGAAAGTAACTATTGAAAATGCCAAACAAGCAGACAGAATTTTTGATATCCTCATGGGAGACGAAGTTTTTCCCAGAAAAAAGTTCATCCAAGCGCATGCTAAGAAGGTCAAGAATTTAGACATCTAAGGATATTAAAAATGAAATTTCCCCCGTGAAGGAAAACAGTGAGCGAAGCGAGCGTTAGAAACCGTGGGTGTCTAAAAGAGGGGGCCGGGGGAAATTTGATGATCGTATTTTTGATATCCTCATGGGAGATGAAGTGTTCCCGTGGAAAAAATTTATCCAGGCACACGCGAAAAAGGTAAAAAATCTAGATATTTAGGGAATTTTTAGTCTTGACCCCCACACCAATGAAATTGGTAGTAGGGGTTGACACTTAAGTAGGGTTTTATAATATGAGTAAAGAGCCCTTCGGGGCTTTTTAAAAACCTGTGAAAATTATCAATCTTCCTAAAAAACTTATCACCTTTTTAAAAGAAGTAAGGATAGAGATGAAAAAGGTTAATTGGCCAACTAAACAAGAGACCCTAAGATATACTTTAATTGTCATTGGAGCTTCGGTAGTAGTAGCCATTTTTTTGGGAGCAATTGATTTGATATTTACTACCTTATTAAATAAATTTATTTTTAAAATCTAAAATTATGCCAAGGCAAAGATTACCTCAAGAAAAAAACTGGTATGTTTTGCACACTTATTCTGGCTATGAGGATGCCGTCGCTAAGAATTTGAAGCAGAGAATTGAATCTTTGAGTATGGAAGATAAGATCTTTAATGTTTTGGTTCCCAAAGAAAAAAAGATAAAGATAAAAGATGGGAAGAGAAAAGTAGTGGAGGAGAAAATTTATCCGGGCTATGTTTTAGTGGAAATGATTGTCACTGATGATTCTTGGTATGTGGTTAGAAATACCCCAAATGTTACTGGTTTTGTAGGGGCGGGAACGACTCCGGTTCCGGTTTCGGGTGAAGAAATTGAGATTTTAAAAAAGAGAACGGGCGTTGAAACTCCTCAATTTAAAATTGATTTTAAAATAGGGGATACTGTGAAAATAACTGACGGACCTTTTAAAGATTTTGATGGTAAAGTTTCAGAAATTGATGAAGAGCGAGGAAAAGTCAAGGTTCTCGTTAATATGTTTGGGCGAGATACTCCGGTGGGGTTAGATTCTTTACAGATTAAAAAATTATAATATATGAAAAAGGTTAAAGCCATTATAAAATTACAAATACCGGCTGGGCAGGCTACCCCTGCTCCACCTGTCGGGCCGGCTTTGGCTCCTCAGGGAATCAATATTGTCGAATTTTGTCAAAAATTCAATGAGGCAACAAAAGAGCAATCTGGTTGGACATTATCTGTTGAAATTACAGCCTATGAAGACAAGACTTATGATTTTCAATTAAAGCAGCCACTAGCCTCTGAACTTTTAAAAAAGGCGGCCGGAATTGAAAAAGGATCGGGGGAACCAAATAAAGCCAAAGTTGGCAAGATTACTAAAGTCCAACTTCGGGAAATTGCTCAAAAAAAACTTCCAGATTTAAATACGGAAGATATTGAGGCAGCTATGAAAGTTATTGAAGGCACCGCCAAAAATATGGGGATAACCATTGAATAATTTTATGGTTTTATCTGATCGCGATATTAAGAAATATATTAAAGAAGGAAAGATTAAAATAAAGCCAAAACCCAATTTCAAAGAACAATTAGGGCCTTGTTCGCTAGATTTACATTTAGGTAATGTTTTTAAAACCTTTAAACCCTCTCAGTATCCCTATTTAGACCTTAAAAGAGGTACTAAATTTGAAGATATAATGGAAGAAATAAAGATAGCAGATGGAGCCCCTTTTATTTTACAACCAAAACAATTTATTTTGGCAGTGACAAAAGAAGAGTTTGTTTTGCCAAATGATTTAATGGCTCGGCTTGATGGGAGAAGTTCTCTGGGCAGGTTAGGAGTAATAGTTCATTCAACAGCCGCCAGGTTCGATCCTGGTTGGCAGGGCCGTGGAGTAATGGAGTTGGGGAATTTAGGAATTATGCCCGTGGTTTTATATGCTGGAGTGACTCGAATTTGTGCTCTGACCTTCGAAACCCTCTCGAGCCCGGTTGAAGTTCCCTATACTAAAAAGAAGGGTCAGAAATACGCTAAACAAAAATCCCCTCAGGCGAGTAAAATAAACCAAGAATTTCGCAACCCCTCAAGTTAGAAACCTCCAACCACCGTGATCTCTCCCTTAATCGAGGGGTGCGGATCGTATCCTTCGAGGGTGAAATCTTCAAAAGAGAACTCATCAATACTCCTCACCTTAGGGTTCAATATCATTTTAGGAAAGGGCCTTGGGGTCCTTTTGATTTGCTCTTGAACCTGTTCGTAGTGATTGCTATAAATATGTACGTCTCCAAATGTGTGTACAAAATCTCCTGGTTCATACGAGCAGACGTGCGCTACGATCATAGTTAATAAGGCATAGCTTGCAATGTTAAACGGTACGCCAAGAAACATATCGGCTGACCTTTGATACAATTGGCAAGAAAGTTTTCCCTTGGCCACGTTGAAGTGAAATAATGTATGACATGGGGGTAATGCCATTGATTTACCGGGTGAAGCCATCTCGTAGATAAATTCAGGGTTCCAGGCTGAAATGATGCAGTGTTTGCGATCAGGATGTGATTTCAACTTTTGAATCGCCCAGGTAAGCTGGTCAATTTCCCGGCCGTCGCTTGTTTGCCACCGCCTCCATTGGCGTCCATAGACTGGGCCGAGTTCACCCCATTTTGCTGCAAACTCATCGCCGTCTTTTATTTTTTGTATGAATTCTTCTTGCGTCATTTCTGGCACTTTACCTTCAGTCATTGTTTTTTTATAGCCCTTATACGCCCAGTCATCCCAAATGTGGATCCCATTGTCTACTAAATATTTGATATTTGAGTCTCCCTTCAAGAACCACAAGAGCTCGTGGATAATGCCTTTCAAAAATACCTTTTTGGTTGTAAGAAGAGGAAACCCTTGAGAAAGATCAAAACGCATCTGGCGGCCAAATACACTCTTTAATTCAATACCAGTGTTAAATTCATGCTTTACGGAACCTGTTTTCAAGATATCTTTCAGTAAATTGAGGTATTGATACTCGGGATGTTGAGGAGTTGGAGTCATTATGATACTATACCATAGAGTTAAAGGTAAACAATATCCGCGAAATGACCACTTTTCTTATTGCATCAATAACGGCAGACGGCTTGATTGCCCGGCACCCCCATCATTTAGCTGATTGGACAAGTAGAGAAGACAAACAATTCTTTGTTGAAATGACAAAGAAAGCCGGGGTAGTGATAATGGGCTCAAACACCTATGAAACCGTAGGCAGGCCTCTAAAAGATCGTCTGAATATTGTGTACTCCAGAGAAAAGAACTATGAAGGAGTAGAAATCACCCAAAAGGATCCCGCAGAATTATTAAAAGAACTTGAGGAAAGGGGATATAAAGAGGCGGCAATATGCGGGGGTTCCACGATCTACACCATGTTTATGGAAGCTGACCTCGTAGATAAACTCTATTTGACGGTTGAACCTGTGGTCTTTGGAGTTGGTATGAATCTTTTCAACAAAGAATTCGACAGGAAACTTCAATTGGAATCGGTGAAAAGGATCGGAGAAAATGCAGTAGTATTGGAATACAATGTAATCAAATAAATATGGTATTAGGCATTGAAGAATTACAAAAATTAGTCAAGGAGAAGAAATTGGTGGAAAATTTATCAGAACGCGAATTACATAATCCCGAGGGAGCTGGTTTTGATTTAAGATTAGGAGAAATTTATGAAATTTTCGGAAAGGGTTTTTTGGGCCAGGAAGAAAGAAAGACGCCAAAGACAACGCTGTTAGCTAAATATAATCCTAAAAATAAGCAAAGTTTTGTTTTCAAGCCTGGTAAATATTATTTAATGAAGACCATTGAGAAAGTTAATACCCCAGAAAATATTTTAATTCTATTTCGGCCAAGATCAACTCTTCACCGCTCCGGCTTGACCATTTTTACTGCAAATGTTTCCCCAGGCTATCAGGGAGAGTTAGTTTTCGGAATTATGAATCTTGGCCCTTGCCAAATGGAAATTGAGATAGGAGCCCGAGTAGTTCACGCAATGTTTTATAAAATTAAAGGCAAAACAAATTTATATCGGGGCCAATGGCAGGGAGGTAGAGTTTCTACCAAGAAGAAAGAAAAACAAGTTTAATTTAATGAAGAAAAATCCCTATTCTGGGAAATTCATTGTTTTTGAGGGATTGGATGGTTCCGGGCAGTCAACCCAGGCTAAGCTTTTACAAGATTTTTTAATAAAAAAAGACTATAAAGTTCTTTTAACTAAAGAGTATACGAAAAATTCTGAAGCTGGAAGAAAAATTAGAAAAATTGTGAATACTACTTCTTCTCCTAAAGGAAAAAATTTTCACGCAAAATTACAAGAACTTTTTGCTGAAGACCGAAAGGCACATTTGAAAAATAAAATTTCACCTGCTTTAAAAAAAGGAAAAATTGTTATCTCTGACCGTTATTTTTTTACCTCTTTTGCCTATGGCAAAGCGGAAGGTGTCAGCCTAAAATGGTTAATTGGAATTAATAATAAATTTTTGGTTCCCGATTTATCTTTTATTTTGAAAGTTAGACCTGAGATTTGCATTTCGCGTATTAAAAAAAGAGATAAAAAAAGGACTTTTTTCGAAGAGAGGAGGCATTTTGCCAAAGCCTCAAAAATTTTTCAAGTCCTGCCAAAAAAATTTAAAAATGTTTACATTATAAATGGAGAAAAACCAATTAAGAAGGTTTTTTCTCAAATCGAAGACCTTTTACATTCAAAACTCAATCTCTGAGGAAAGCACCACTTTTGTTTCACTCTCTTGCTTCTGATTTTTTCAGGGGCTTTTTTCTTTTTCTTTAATTTGTTAAAATAAAAAAGTATGAATTATCAGCCAATAATTGGTCTTGAAATCCACATTGAATTGAAGACAAAATCAAAGATGTTTTGCAGTTGTGCTAATGATCCTGATGAAAGGCATCCTAATGTCAATATATGTCCGGTATGCCTTGGACATCCGGGAACACTTCCAGTTATCAATAAGGAAGCTGTAAGGTCTGTTTTGAAGACAGGTCTCGCTCTCAATTGTCAAATTCCTGAATATTCAAAATTTGATCGAAAAAATTATTTTTATCCAGATTTACCCAAAGGGTACCAGATTTCACAATATGATATGCCCTTTTGCAAAGGAGGGTTTTTAGAGATTGAAGGGAAAAAGATCCTTATTAGAAGAGTGCATTTAGAGGAAGATACTGCTCGTTTGATTCATCCCGTAAAGGGACGTGGTCCCCGCGGGACTTTACGTCCTGAAAGAGAAGATTATTCTCTCGTTGATTTTAATCGAGCCGGCATCCCTTTAATGGAATTGGTCACTGAACCAGATTTAAGGTCAGCAACGGATACTCGAAAATTTGCTACGGAATTGCAATTAATTTTGAGGTATTTGGGGGTTTCGGATGCTGATATGGAAAAAGGACAAATGAGAGTTGAAGTTAATGTTTCCCTTCAACCTGGAATTACCAGAAAATTAGGGAAAAGAGTTGAAATCAAAAATTTAAATTCTTTTCGAGCAGTGGAAAAAGCGATATCTTATGAAACTGAAAGACAAACAAAGATTTTAAAAGCGGGTAAAAAAGTTGTTCAGGAGACCAGAGGTTGGTCAGAGCCAAAAGGAGTGACAGTAGTGCAAAGAGAAAAAGAAGAGGCACATGATTACAGATATTTTCCTGAGCCAGACTTACCAAAATTATCTATTTCTCAAAGAGAGGTATCTGAGATTAAAGCAGAAATTCCTGAACTTCCCCAATTGAGGAGAGAGCGGTTTTCCAAAGAATATAAATTAGATAAAAAAAATATTGAGGTTTTTGTGTTGAACAAAAACCTCGGGGAGTATTTTGAGAAAGCAATTTCAGAACTCCGAAATTGGGTCAAGGAAATTGAATTTAAAACTAAATTATCTGATAAGGAGATTCAAAAATTAATTCAATTATCAGTAAATTATCTCATTACTGATCTTCAAGGACTTTTAAGGGGAGCCTCGGTTATTGGTGACGATTTCCTAATTACCCCAGAAAATTTTGCCGAATTTATTAGTTTAATTTATGAAGAAAAAATATCAAGCAAAATTGCAAAGCAAGTTCTTCTAGAGATGTTCAAATCAGGAGCTGATCCTTCCCAGATTATTGAAGAAAAAGAGCTAAGCCTGATTACTGATAAATCAGAAATTGAAAAAATTATACAGATTGTCTTTAAGAAAAACCAAAAAGCAATTCAAGATTTTAAAAAAGGGAAAACGAATGCCCTCCAGTTTTTAATTGGCCAAATCATGCAAGAAACAAAAGGCAGGGCTAATCCTCAAATGGTCAAAGATATCTTAGAAAAAAAATTGACAAATATTTGATAAAATATATAATGAAATAATTACTCAAGAGTTGAACGTTAACAACGAGGAGGGGAAAAATGTTGCTTTGCCCTCGGTGTGAAGCAGAATCAGTTATGAGTGAAGAGGATACCTTTGGTAAACGGTATTTCTGCCCGATTTGTGGCTGGTCGAAGGACGGAGATCAAGTAATTATTCTGGGGAAAAAGATAATTGTTACGAGAAATCAGGAGGAAATTTTATCTGAAACATCCAGAACAAAAGGATCAAGACGAAGAAACCCTCAGCATGGTAAAATGCGGCTATAAGGAGAAAAATGGAATACGGAAGTTCCCTTGATGAGAAATCCAGATTAATTATTCCCGCAAGTTTAAGGAGAAAATTAGGTCAAAGAGTGATAATTCAAAGAAATGGAAAGTGCCTTTCAGTTCATAATCAAGAACAATGGGAAAAATTGGTAACAAAAATCTTGGAGGATTTACCCCCAGAGCGGAAAAATCAGGTCAAGAGAGACTTTTACAGTAAATCCTTTGAAGGGAGGGTTGATTCTCGAGGCCGAATTTTACTACCAAGTTTTTTGAAGAATGGTTTGTTCTCAGGGAGAAAGGTAATTGTAGTTGATGAGAGAGACCATCTTCAAATCTGGGACAGAGAAAGATATCTTGCCAGATCTCATTAAAGGAGGTGAGAACTATGCAAGGAGAGCTAGAGGATAGGTTTTGGGAGGATGAGCCGCCGCTGTTCGGACAACCACGTTATCCCATTCTACTACCCCCACTTCTCTTTTGGGTTTTGGTAACAGAGAGCGTCATCGCTTGGGCAGCTCTCTGGGGAGATTACTGGGAAAGGTGGCTTGATGTCACCTTCGGGCCTCTGCCAGAGTCCCGTCAGGAAGAAGAGACCGCCTAGGCGGCCTCAAAGATGGAGGAAGGCCTTTCGAGGCTCCGCTTCAACCCGAGCAGTCGGGAAAGATGGAGATCAAGATTGAGCCTTCCTCCTCCAATTCGCGGGCTCTGAATGAGTATCTCCGAAAGGAGTACGTTGGGCAAGGGGTCCTTTAGAGGACCTCTTTTTATTTCCTTAAAAATTCCTCCGTTAACTTTTCTGCCTCTTCTAATCTTTCTAACCAATGGATTCTTTTATCTCTTTTAAACCAGGTCATCTGGCGCCTGGCATACTGACGATTATGGAGTTTAATTAATCTCGCAACTTCTGCTAAATCAATTTTATTTTCAAAATATTCTTTGAATTCCTGATAGAAGATTCCTGTCATTGAAGGCAACTGCCAAATTTTCTCTTCTGGCATTTTCCCTAAAAGTTCCTCATACATATTTCTTACTTCTGATTCTAAACCCTGTTCCATTTTCTCCTCCACTCTTTTGTCAATATTCGTATAGATTTTTTCTCTTGAAATTTTAATTCCAATTTGTAAAGTATCAAAAAGAGGTTCTCCTATTTTTTTCGCAGAAACCAAAGAAATCCCAGACAGTATTTTCACTTCCAAAGCTCTAATTATTCTTCTTTTATTTTTAGGATCAATAATTTCTGCTGTTTTTGGATCAAGTCTTTTTAAATCTTCGAAAAGCTCTTCAGTACTCTTCTCTTCTAATTTCTTTCTCAGTGCTTTACTGGGAGTAACTTTGGGGATTTCTAAATTGTCAATAACTGCTTTAATGTAAAGACCAGTCCCTCCAACTAAAAAAGGAATTTTCTTCCGACTTAAAATCTCATTAATTTTTTCAATGGCTATTTTTTTATATTGAGCAAGGGTAAATTCCTCATCAGGGTTCACAATGTCAATTAAATAATGAAGGATACCTTCTTGATTTAAAGGTTTGTCAGTGCCAATATCCATTCCTCGATAAATTTGTCTGGAGTCAGCAGAGACAACTTCCCCATCAAATTTTTTAGCAAGTTTTATCGCTAAATTACTTTTCCCAGAAGCTGTCGGCCCCAAAATGACAATTAATTTAGATTTTGTTTCTTCCATTTTAATTTTTGTTTTAATCTTACTATTTTAGCAAAATTCTTGATTTTTTCAATTCAAAAACCCGGGCAAAGACCGGGTTTTTGATCACAGAAATTCATTCTTTTTAAGGTAGAAGTCGAGAAGGAGCTATTTCCTTTGGGATTTCTGATCTCTCAATAATTTCACTCTTACATACTCCTTTATAATCTATCTCCACTCCAGCTATTTTCGCAAAACATACATTTGAATACGTTCTCCCATTTTTCCCACATACTGGATCCCAGAGAGTAATACAGAATTTTGGAGGTTCTATTAGTCCGGGCTCAACTTCAGTAGCTGGAGGAGCTTCTACTCCCTCTCTTGGAATTACTTCCCCTGGAAGTATACATGTTGGAGGCAAAGGACATCCTTGAGAATCTTTTCCGATAATTATTCTTCCCTCAGTACAAGGTCCTGGATCAATCCAGACATAGCGAGGACAGAGAGGAAGTCTTGATTCTTCTAATTTTTCTTTTACTCCTTCTAATATCTTTATTTTTCCTTCCTCTAACCTCTCTTTTAATTCAAGAAGCCTGGGTGTTTCAGGAATTTTGTGGATCTCCAATCTCAGATTTTCTAAAATTTCCAGATGCCTTTCTTTTTCTCCAGAAATTCTTCCTACATATTCTTTGAATCTTTCTTGATCTTCTGCTGACATCTTTTCCAAATCGTCCTGCAATCTTTTTAGAGAATTTTCCTGAGCCCTTCGAATCGCTTCTTTAGCCTCTTCTGGTACTTTCTCTTCCAACGCTAACAAAACTTCTAAGTTTTTGAAATGTTTAAAGCGGCTTCCTTTTTGTTTTTCTAAAATATCTGTCAGTTTTTCAGTAATCTTTTCTCTTCTGTCTTCCAATTTGAGCATCACATCTTGAAATCTTGCTAAATGCTGCTCTCTTGCCTCTTTAATTTTCTCAAATGCCTGCTCCGGGACCTGATTTTCCAATCTTTGTAATAATTTCTGGTGTAAGGTTTGCTGATGGATGAATTTATCTAAAAATTCTTCCACTCTCGGATTTTCTCTTGCCTTTTCTCTTATTTTTTCTGCTTCCGAGCGAATCCTTTCTATTTCTTTTTGATAATTTTCCGCTGCCTTTCTAATTATTTCTGGATTCCTTTTTCTCTCAATTAGTTTCTTGACCTCCATCAATTTTTCATTGGCAAATCGCATTTTCAGTTCAGCCTTGGATAAGGGATTAAAAGCAAAGAACGATCGAATACCCCTAGCCCAATTTTTCAGAAAATAAAATGGGCTATCGGGTAATAACCGAGGATCTTCCACCTCTAAGTCTTGAGGTTGAATATCCTCATCGAGATTAACATCTTCAGTTGCATCAACGGGAGTATCTTGAGCAAAAACAATTAACCCCCCAGCTAAAATAAAGACAGCGCTCATTATTACTGTTCCGATTAATCTGACCATTTTTTTATTTAATTTAGTTTTTTCTTTTCAGATTATTTGTGAAATCGACCTTTATTTTTTATAATGCAAAATTTATTTTAGTGGATTTCTTCTTTCTTCTCTCTTAGGAAATATATCCATTGCTCTAAAAATTCAGTGAAGAGTTGAAAGGGGAGTTCAATTAAAATATTAAAGAAGATTACCCAAATATTATATCTTTCCCACTGCGAGGACAGCCATTTTCCTACCCTGATAATAGGTAGAGTCAGGAAGTCAAATAGTAAAGTTAAAATAGTTTCTTTTTCTTCCCCTACATGCAGCTCTTTTGCTCTTTGCCTGATTCTGGTTGAAGCAAATAAAATCAAAGATAGGAAAAGGAGAAATATTAACATGGAAGGAACCCCAAAGTTTAATTTTTGAAGTCCCCAGATAATGATACCAAAAGAGACTAAGAAACTCAAAAGATAGGAAATTAACAAAAAACTATTCATAATAAAACCTCTTTTTGGTGAAGGCTTTATTGGATAGATATCTTTCCTTTCTCTTTCTTGAACTATCTTCATAAATTCCATTATAACTTTCTGGAGATTTTCTTTAGCCGGGGGCCGAATGGTCAAAACCATAATCATCATTAAAAGAGGAGGAATAACAACATTTAATCCTAAAGTAAAATAGCTAAATTGCGAGGTTACATACTTATCAAAAGGGGCCTCAATGGCTAAAACCAAAAGAATTTTGGTAATGAAGATTGAGATAGTGCTATAAATAGCTGCTCTTTGAATTCTTTCTTTTAATCTTTGAAGCCTTTGATGATACGTTTTTTCAATTGAACTCTCCAAATTTTCAGGCTGGGATAAAACTTCAGAAGCTGCTTTAGGGTTTTGGGCAATAATATCCCCTAAAATTAAATAAGGAGTATCATAGCTCTCGCAAACGGAGTAGAATTTTTCAGCTAAAGGATGTGCCAAGTCCGCTTCAATATTTTCTCTGATAGAATAGATATTTTGAGCTATTTCTTGAAGTTCTGTTTGGGTCGGAGAAGGCCAGTTGGGAAATTTTCTTTCCAAAAGATGGAAACTTATCAAGGGGGAGTCCATTTTGAAAAGAGCTCTCTGGCAGGCAATATAAATTTGGGCATTTTTTTCATCCTCTTTTATTCCTCCAATAATAATCGCTCCTTCCCGCACTTCAATTCTCTCTTTCATTAAATCTGTCATATATTCAATTAAAGCATCCTCCTTGAGAGGAGGAGAGAGACATTCTTCAACTTCACAGGCAGCAATTCCCAAAAGCCAGCTATACATTTTGATTTTTTCTTTTTCCCTGGGTTCTGGTTTATTTTTAAGAATAAAAATATATTTATCTATTATCCTCTGTACTTCCTCAACTTTTGATTCTTCGATAGTATCGTTTGGGAAATAGCCTCCTCTAATTAATTCTAAAACAAAGGAAGAGGCAATTCTTTCTCCATCTTCCATTAAAAGCAATCTCCTTTTTAATATTCTTTCAATAGCTGTCTTTCTTAATAAATGCTCTTCTCTCCATTCAATTATCCCTCTTATTTTTTCATAAAAAGCAGCTACTTTACTAGCTACCTCATCTACATGTAAAACCGGAACTTCTTCTTTTCTCTGTAAAGATTGATACCAGGTCTGATATTTTTGAATAAGGGTTTGGGTTTGTTGAGATATTTTAGTCATTGCTAAATTAAAATCAGTATAACAATTATTTTTTCCTTTTGACCTCTCTTTTAACTCTTTCCAAGAATTTATTTAACTTCATGATTCCAATGTCACCTTTTCCTCGTTCTCTCACCCTAACTGATTTTGCTTTCGTCTCTTTATCGCCAACAACTAGTAAATAAGGAATTTTTTGAAGTTCTCCTTCTCTCACTTTTTTAGAAACGGTTTCTGCCTCATCTTTAATCTCAACTCTCAATTCACTTTCGGAGATCCGACCTACGATTGTATGGGCATATTTTTTGTGGCGAGAACCAACAGGAATTATCCATATTTGAACGGGAGAGAGCCATAAGGGTAAAGCCCCAGCTGAATTTTCGAGTAATACACCAATAAATCTTTCTAAAGAGCCAATTAAAGCCCGATGGATCATAATCGGTCTCTGTTTTTTCCCTTGCTTATTAATAAAATTTATATTAAATTTCTCTGGTAAATTAAAATCAACTTGAATAGTTGTGCATTGCCAAAGTCTCTGCAGCGAATCTTTGATTTTAATATCAATTTTCGGACCATAAAATACCCCTCCGCCAATATCTGTTTGATATTTAATTTTCAACTTATTTAGAGAAAATTTTAAAGAATTTTCAGCTTTTTTCCAGAGTTTTAAAGTTCCGATGTATTTTGCTGGCCTGGTTGATAAATAAACCTCAAAATCTTTGAAACTAAAAGTTTTCAATATCTGTAACCCTTCTTTTAAAATTTTAGTTATCTCTTTACTTAATTGATCAGGGCTACACCAGATGTGGGCATCATCTTGGGTAAAACCTCTTACTCGGACCAACCCATGTAATACTCCGGATTTTTCATATCTGTAAACTGTTCCCAACTCAGCTAATTTAATTGGCAAATCTTTATAGCTTCTCATTTTGGATTTGTAAATTTTTATATGGAAAGGGCAATTCATTGGTTTTAAATAATATTTTTCCTTTTCAATCTCAAAAGGAGAGTACATATTTTCTTTATAAAAATCCAGATGTCCTGAAGTTTGAAATAGACTTTCTTTCCCAATGTGAGGAGAATTTACTAATTGGTAATTTGCCCTTCGTAATTCCTGAATAATAAAATCTTCAATAATTTTCCTTAAAGTAGCTCCTTTTGGGTGGAAAAGGGGCAATCCTGCCCCCACCTCCTCGTCAAAAGAAAATAAATCCAGTTTTTGGCCTAAAACCCGATGATCTCTTTTTCCAGCCTCCTCAAGGTTTCTAAGATAATTATCCAATTCCTTTTTGTTTTTAAAAGCCACTCCATAAATTCTTGTTAACATTGGATTTTTTTCAGAACCCCGCCAATAAGCTCCTGCAATTTTTGTTAATTTAAAAGAATCGATTACCTCTTTTGCTTGCCCTGAACGAAGTTGAAGGGTTGATTTAATATGAGGTCCTAAACAAAGATCTAAAAATTTGCCAGATTCATAGATTGAAACTTTCTTTCCTGGCATTTCTTTTATCAGTTCTAATTTATAAGGTTGATTTTGAAATATTTTCTTAGCTTCAACTTTGAAAATTAACTTCCTTTGAAAAACAATATCTTTTCGAATAATTTCTCTCATTTTCTTTTCAATCGTTGACAAATCTTGAGGAGTCAAACTTCTTGGCAGGTCAAAATCATAATAGAAGCCATTTTCAATAGGGGGGCCAATTCCAAATTTCACTCTAGGAAAAAGCTCCTGGACAGAATAAGCCATCATGTGAGCTAAAGAGTGCCTGATTGTTTCTATTTTTATCATACCTCCATTTTATCACAAATTTGTTTTTTCCAAAATAAACAGGCCAGGGACCCGCCTTAGAAAAATAGGCCAGGGATGCTGGCCTATTTTTGTGTAGTCACCGGATTCGAGGATTAAATTTCTATGATTTCTTCGATTTCTTCGCAAATTATTTTGGGGATACCTTCTCTATTATCAACTCTTCCTGAAATCAAGACAATTTTATTTTCTTGGAAAAGGGTGGGGTTTTTTTCAACTATCCCGGGAAAAGCAACAACCTCAATTTTATCTGTCAAATCTTCTAAATTCAAAAAGAGCATTGGTCGACCGGATCTCGTAACTATTTTTTTAATATGAGAGATTACACCTCCAATTTTTATGATTCTCTGTGAGAGGTCGGTCGAAATCTTGGCGATTGGCCAAACCTTTTTGGCAAGAATTCCTTTAAAATCTTCTAAAGGGTGGGAAGTGACATAAAGGCCTAAAAGTTCCTTTTCCCAGTTTAGCTTTTCCGTTTTGCTCGCAGGTTTAGCTTCGGTTAAAGCAAAATTAGAATTTATTTTAAGGTTATCTGATTCTTTAAAGAGAGTCTTTTGACCCTGAATTTTCATTCTTTGATTATCTCTATTCCATTCTAATAATTTTTCTAAGTTAAAAAGAAGTTTGTTGCGCTCTTGCAATTTATCAAAAGAACCTGTTTTAATGAGACTCTCCAAAGATTTCCTATTAAGATCGCGAGATTCCATTCTGGAAACAAAATCGAAGATAGATTGGAAATGCCCTCTTTCTTTTCTTTCCCTCATTATTGCTTCGACAACATTGTGTCCAACATTTTTAATATGCAGTAAACCAAATCTAATTAAGTTTTTACCAGAAATGGTGAAGTTTTTTTCGCTCTCGTTAATATCTGGGGGTAAGACTTTAATCCCCATTCGTTGAGCCTCGTCAATTAAAAAGCCAATTCTCTCAATATCAGCTTTTTCTGAAGTCAAGACTGCTGTTATAAACTCTAAAGGGAACTGAGCTTTTAAATAGGCAGTTTGATAGGCCAAAATTGCGTAACAGCAGGAATGAGATCTGTTGAAACCATACCGGGCAAAGGGCAAAATCCAGTTCCAGATTTTTTGAGCTACTTCCTTTTTTATCCCTTGATTTGCCATCCCGGTAATTAATTTTTCCTTCTGGGAAAGCAAGAGTGGTTTAATTTTCTTCCCAATGGCTTTGCGCAAGATATCGGCTTCCCCGAGAGTAAAACCTGCCAATTCCTGAGTGATTTTCATCAACTGCTCTTGATAAACAGCTAATCCATAGGTTTCTTTCAAAATTGTTTTTAACTTTGGATGTAAGTATTCAACTTTCTTTTTTTTATGCTTTCTTTTTATGTATTCAGGGATTAATTCCATGGGGCCGGGACGATAGAGGGCAATGAGAGCTACGATATCTTCAAATTGGGTAGGCTTTAATTCTTTCAAATACCTCTTCATTCCGGAAGATTCTAATTGAAACACAGATGTCGTTTTTGCATCTTGTAATAAGGCGAATGTTTTTTTATCATTGAGCGGAATTTTATTAATATCAATTTCTCGATTATGATTTTTTTTAATATTTTTTAAAGTATTTTCAATAATGGTGAGGTTTTTCAATCCAAGGAAATCCATTTTCAGTAAACCTAAATCTTCGATAGAGTGCATCTCATACTGAGTGACAATAGCTGTATCATTTTGAGTAGGATGTTGCAAAGGAACAATGTTTTCTAATTTCTCAGAGGACATGACCACTCCGCAAGCATGGGTTGAGACATGGCGGGCTACTCCTTCTAACTTCCTGGAAAAATTTATTAATTTTCTTGCTCTCGTATCTCTTTCATAAAGAAGGCGAAATTCTTTAATTCTTTCTAATGTTTCCTCGAGAGTAAATTGCATGGGAATCATTTTTGCAATCTGGTCACAGAAACTGTAATTATATCCTAACGCCCTTCCCACATCTCGAATTACGGCTTTCGCTGCCATAGTGCCAAAGGTAATTATTTGGGCTACTTTCTCTCTGCCATATTTTTGGGAAACGTAATTTATTACTTCATCTCTTCTTAAATCTGTGAAATCAAGGTCAATGTCAGGTAAAGATACCCTTCCTTCAGTCAAAAACCTTTCAAATAATAGATTATATTTTAAAGGGTCAACATTGGTAATATTTAAAAGGTATGCCGTTAAGGAACCTGCTACCGATCCTCGGCCGGGGCCTGTCACAATCCCATTTTCTTTTGCCCAATTCACGAGGTCTTGGACAATTAAAAAATAGGGAGCAAAGCCTGCCTTTTTAATTACCGATAATTCATATTCTAATCGGTCATCAACCCCCTTATTGGCTTTGGGTAGTTTTTTTTCTTTTCCTTTTAAACAAAGTTCTCGGAGGTAATCATCAGCGGTTTTCCCTACTGGTAATTGAAAATAAGGGAGTTGAATTTTTTCTAACTGAAAATTAAAATTGCAAGAATCTGCAATTTTTTGAGTATTTTCAATAGCTTCTGGTAAATCTTTAAAAAGTACTCTCATCTCTTTTTCGCTCTTCATTGAGAAATCATCAGCTTGCATTGTCAATCTTTCTGGATCATTCGGGTCAGCCCCGGTGTTAATGAGCATTAAAATATCTTGAGCTTTCGCATCTTCTGGTTTTAAATAATGAACATCATGGGTAGCGACAATTGGAATTTTTAATTTCTTTGAAAGAAAAACTAACCCCTCGTTTACGATTTTTTGTCCAGGGAGATTGGGATGGTTTTGCAGTTCAAGATAGAAATTATCTTTACCAAACATTTTCTGAAACTGCAAAGAAAGATTTTCTGCTTCCTGATTTTTTTTAGATAAGATTAACTGTGGAATTTTTCCCCGTAAGCATCCCGAAAGACAGACTAAGCCAGAAGATCGTTTTTGAAGCAACTCCATATCGACCCTTGGTTTATAATAAAACCCCTCAAGATGAGCTCTGGTTATTAATGTAACTAAATTTTTATAACCCTCCTCATTTTTCACTAATAAGGTTAGGTGAGATCTTTTATCATCAATATTTGGTCTTTTCTGTAACATTCCTTCATAAGCTAAATAAATTTCACAGCCTAAAATAGGTTTTATCTTTCTCTCCACGGCCTTTTTATAAAACTCTACCGCTCCGTATAAAGCTCCGTGGTCAGTTAAAGCCACTGAATTCATTCCTAGATCTGCGACACAATCTAAAAGCTGATCTATTTTAGGTAGGCCATCGAGCAATGAGTAATGCGAATGGACGTGGAGATGAGTAAATTTTTCACTCATAATTTAAACCCTCCTAAGCTTTGCTTTGCAAAATTTTGGTGGGTAAACAAAAACCGAACCCAAATCGCTTTGCAATATGGGCAAGTTTAATTCTACCACAAAATCAAAATAATTCCAAAACCAACTCTGGTTTTCAAAAATTTCCAGTTTTTTAACTAACCTTGCCTTAAATTGTTGGTTTAGCTACCGCAACGATCTGTTTTACTGCTACCACCAGGCCAGCTGCTGCCACAAAGGCAATAAAGTTATTTAGAATCGAAGCTATCACGGGGGTCACTTCTCCAAACTGTAAACCTGCCACTCCAATTAAAAGCAAGGCAATTACCGCCACTAAAAAAGAAGTACTTTCTGTCTCAGTGACATTTAAAAAACCGACAATCAAACCCAGAACAAAGAGGATGAGAGTTAATTGGGGAATTACAGCAAATCCAGCTAAGACTGCCAATATCAATCCGCCAATAAGGGCCCAATGGCCAATAGTTACCAAGTTCATGATTTATTTGAATTTATTTTAAAGTTTACTCTATTATTAATCGACCTTTACCCCCCACACTAATTGAGGACTGGCTTTACTAGTTTATCGTTGAAGGAAGCTTGTCCCCAATCTGGTGTAGGGGTTTACTCAAGATATAATTACCCTATTATAAAGAAAATTTTAGAAGAAAGAAAGTCAATCCCTGTGGAAAACTTTTAGCCCTTGACATTATTTTTACGATGTGCTATATTTTAATAGTAATAAGCTATATTTTCCTACGTCATAATAATAGTAAGGAGAGATGGCACATTAAAAACTGAATAAGCGTTACAACGACCGAAAAACCAGAAAAAAGCAGAAAGGAGGAAAAAAGGTATGACAACCGAAGTGATTTCCCGTCCGGAGAGAATTTTACCGCATAGAAAAATCCAAATTGAGAGATTTTCGAATAATCCCTTGCTCATTCCCGGTCCCAATAGTTCTTGGATGAGTACAAGGGTGTTTAATTGTGGTGTGATCCAAGATGACGACGGCCTATATAAAATGTTGTTTAGAGCCACTTTTCATCGCGGAAATATTGCATATTCTAATTCGAATCTCGGATTAGCCTTGAGTACAAATGGAATAGAATGGGATGTTCTAAGTACTCCTGTGCTAAGAAGTGGTTTTAACCAATATTCTATAAGAGGCATCGAAGACCCTCGGATTGTGAAATGGGTTAATGGCTGGTATTACATTTTTACTTCTGCTGTTCCTGATAAGGGACCTAATGTTGTACGTATAGGAATTTTCAGAACAAAAAACTTTCATAAATATGAGTGGGTGGGTATTCCTTTCCATGGGATAGCAAATAGTGCTGCAGTTTTTCCTGAGCTGATAGGTGATAACGCATTTTTACTCCATAGAAAATACCCCCATATCTGGGTCTCGCGGACTCAAGATATCAGTCTTCAGAACGGTTGGAAAGACAATCAAATTGTAATTAGGGCAGAAGACTTGTATCCAAGTCCAGAAACTGGAATTACTCCCAGGAAGATCGGAATGGCCGCCCCCCCAATCAAAACTCCTAAAGGGTGGCTCGTACTAGTTTTCGCTGCCCATGGAAAGAGATTCGAGGAGGTGTACAGTATTGGATTTGCGGTTTTGGATCTCCATGATCCAACCAAGGTGAAATATATTCACCCTAATCCAATTCTATGGCCTGAGAAAGTGTATGAGATGGAAAATGGAAAACGCGGAATATGCTACTGCTGTGCTGCGGTAGAATCTCCAGACAAAGAATCTTTCTACATCTATTGGGGCGCTGCCGACAGAGTAATTGCCGGTGGTAGGCTCATGAAAGAAGATTTAATAGGGATCTGCTACTAAGGCAGATCTGTTACTGAAGCGACCCAGTTTGGGTCGCTTTTTGTTATCGTTGGTTTTTATTATTTAGGGAAATACCTAAGGTAACAAAAATGAGATTTGTTGCTTCTCCTTGTGTTATAGAATGAGAAAAGATATAATTACAGTTAAGAAAAAAAATGCTGAAGTTAAAACGGTATAAAAATAATCCAATTTTGGAACCTAATCCGAAAAATTGGTGGGAGAAAGCTGCCGTTTTTAATTGCGCAACTTGGTATGATGGAAAATTAGTTCACCTACTATATCGCGCAATAGGGGAAGATAAAAAATATCCTCCTCGGTTAGGATATGCAGTAAGCACGTATGAAAAATATACTTCTCGATTGGGATATGCAGTAAGCGAGGATGGGTTCAATTTTTCAAGAGTAAGCAAATTACCGATTTTTTCACCGGAAAAAGATTATGAGAAAGAAGCCTGTGAAGATCCTAGATTAACGTTTATAGATGATGGTAAACTTTATATGACTTATGCAGTACCTTTTAAACCTCTCAGACCTCTTCTTAATGAATGGGGGGAACCATTTAATACAGCCTTAGCTTCAGTTAGAGACTATTCTTTTCGAGAATTTAAAAGATTAGGAATTATTACTCCAGAAGGATCAGCTAATAGAGATGTCGTTCTTTTTTCAGAAAAAATTAATAAAAAATTTGTAATGCTCCATCGCCCTTTTCGGTGGACTCAAGAGTGGCTCAGAAAACCTGAGCCAAAACAAAAAGAAATCTTGTTACCCTGTTCTCCTAATACATTGCCAGAGAAACCGAGTATCTGGATTGCTTATTCTTCCAATTTGAAAGAATGGAATAGGTATAAAGTTGTTATGAAACCTGAAGAAAAATGGGAGAATTGGAAAATAGGTGCTGGCCCCCCACCTTTAAAAACTCCTGAAGGATGGCTTTTAATTTATCACGGAGTGGATACGAAGAAAGTTCCTCGAACATATCGAGCAGGGATAGCTTTACTTGCTCTTGAAAACCCTTCAAGAGTTATTGCCAGATTACCTTATCCAGTGCTAGAACCTGAAAAAGAATACGAAAAAAAAGGAGATACTCCTAATGTTGTATTTCCTGAGGGCGCCATAATAAAAAATGGAATATTGTTTGTTTACTATGGAGGAGCAGATAAGGTTTGTTGTCTAGCTACAGTAGAGCTCGATAAGCTCCTTAAAGAATTAAAGAAATTTAAATTTAAAGATTAAAATTTTCAAAGGCTTCGACTGAGTAAATTCATTCTGAGCTCACTGCCGAAGGGTTCAGCCGAATTCTTCGACCTTTCCCCCTCGCTACTCTTGACCTCCATCACCTTTTATGAGAAAAGTGCGGGGGTTAGGCCTACACCCCACACCAATGAAAATTGGTAGTTGGGTTTGACATTATTTTTACGATGTGTTATATTTTAATAGTAATAAGCTATATTTTCCTACGTCATAATAATAGTAAGGAGGGATGGTACGTTAAAAACTGAATAAGCGCTGCAACGACCGAAAAACCAGAAACAACAGAAAGGAGGAAAAAGGAAATGAGAATTGCCCAAATTTCACAGTTAAATAGTTCAGTTCCTCCGAAAGGTTATGGAGGGACTGAACTAATAGTTAGCCTACTTACCGAGGCGCTGATAAGGAGGGGACATCAAGTGACTCTTTTTGCCAGCGGAGACTCGGTGACAAAGGCCGAACTTATTCCGGGATGTGAGCATTGCCTCATATATTCAGATAAGTCCCCCAAAGAAAAGCACATTCTGGCAATGCTCAATGTAATTCATTGCTTGCAAAAAGCAGAGGAGTTTGACATCATTCACAACCATTCCTTTCCTGAGGGATTGGCTATGGCTGGTTCCTCGGGCAAACCGACTCTTACTACTCTTCATGAGAACCTTGATGGTATGGAAAGTCTGTTTGTAAGGTATGAGGGTTGGTACAATACTGTGAGTAATACAACCAAAGCGTTTTTATCAGAAAAAGAAAAATTTGTCGGAACTATCTACAACGCTATTGACTGCGATTCCCACCCCTTTAATAGAGGCGAAAGGCAAGGATATCTACTTTTCCTTGCTAGTCTAGCTCCTCACAAAGGAGCTCACATAGCGATTGAGGTAGCGAAGAGAACGGGGAGAAGGTTAATAATTACTGGTAATATCAACGAAGGTTTTCCAGAGTATTTCCGAGAGGAGATTGAACCGAGAATTGATGGGGAGCTGATCCAATATTTTGGTGAAGCAAATCCTCAGCAAAAGAGGGATTTGTTCTCTGAAGCTGATTGCCTCTTGGCCCCTATTAACTGGGAAGAACCTTTTGGGCTCCAGTTCATCGAGGCCATGGCTTGCGGTACGCCGGTTGTTGTGTTCAATAGGGGAGCGGCCCCGGAAGTGGTCAGTCATAACCAGACAGGGTTTGTGGTCAATACCTTAGAAGAAATGGTAGCAGCTGTTAAGAATGTTCCACTGATTGACCGGAGATTCTGCCGGCAATATGTGCAAGAGCACTTCGATGTCGAAAGAATGGTTGACGAGTACGAAGCAGTATATGAATATATACTCGAAAGAAGCTAAGGAAGCAATTTTCTGAGAGCGCTCAGCCCGAGCGCTCTTTTTGTTTTATGTCTCAACTGCTATACTGGTTTATATGGAAAAAAGGGGAAAATTTGTAGCTTATCTAGATGAAGCAGGACGTGGCCCTTTGGCAGGCCCGGTAATTTCTGCAGCGACCGTGATTAAAAATAGAAAACTAAAAATTCTCTTCAAGGAAGTGCGAGACTCCAAGAAATTAAATTCTCAAAAAAGAAAAGAGATTTACCATATTTTAACTCATCATCCCGAAATAGAGTGGGCAGTAGGCAAGGTTTCAGAAAAAATAATTGATAAGATAAATATTTTAGAGGCAACAAAACTATCAATGGAAAGAGCAATAAGGAATTTAGAGAGAAAACCGAAGAAAAGATCGAAGGTTGACTTTTTAATTATTGATGGTAATTTTATGATTAACTTATCTATTCCCCAAAAATCGGTCATCAAGGCAGATGAGAAAATCTTTACCTGTCAGGTTTCTTCAATCATTGCTAAAGTCTATCGAGATAGAATAATGGAAACATATCATCAAAAATATCCCCAATATGGATTTGATAGACACAAAGGGTATCCGACAAAATATCATCTGAGAATGTTAAGAAAATATGGTCCTTGTAAAATTCATAGAAAATCCTTTAAACCAATTATTAAATTATTAAATGGTTAAATAATGTAATTGAGATCTTGATTTTTTAGGAAAATGGTGTAACAATATAACAATGGAACAATGTAACCATTTTTTTATTTATGGCAGTTCCAAAGCAAAGACACACCAAGTCAAGGAGGAATAAAAGGCGAATGCATCTTTTTCTGAAGTCGCCGGTTTTATCTGTTTGCCAAAAATGCGGGAAACCAGTTTTGCCACATACCGTTTGTTTTAATTGCGGCTATTACAAAGGTAGGGAAATAGTTGATATCCTGAAAAAATTAGACAAAAAAGAGAAAAAGAAAAGAGAAAAAGAGATGAAGGCTAAAGAAAAGGAAGAGAGAGGAGAGGAAAGAGAAAAACCTTTAACTTGGGAAGAAATGTCAAAAAAATAATAGTTTGTAGCTAGTAGCTAGTAGATTTGGAATTTTTTTTATCCCATAATACAGGCTACAAAATACAAACTACAATTTAGAGTGTCGAGTCGTCATCTATCACGTTCAATCGTAATGCAAAGTTTGTACGAGTGGGATTTTTCGGGTAAAAAACCAGAACTACTCAAGAAGATCGTTGAAAAGAATATTAAAGAATTCGGTCCTGGGCTAGAAGATCAAACTTTTATCTGGCAGCTTGCCAATGGAGTCGTTCAGAATTTATCCCAGATCGATAAAATTATTGAAAAAGCAGCACCTGAATGGCCAATTGAACAAATTAACATTATCGATCGCAATGTTTTAAGAATAGGACTTTATGAATTATTATATGGGAAAAAAGGAGAAGTTCCTCCAAAAGTGGCAATCAACGAGGCCATTGAATTAGCAAAGACTTTCGGCGGTGAAAGTTCCGGAAAATTTATTAATGGGGTACTAGGGACAGTTTATAAGAACCTTGAGCCTTCGGCTCAAGAACCTTGATTTTCGGCAAGGAAGAATATATATAAATTCCGAAATTAAAGAGATAGAGAAATAATGAAAGACTTTTCTAAATTTGAAGCAAAATTAAATCTTAAATTTAAAAACAGAGATTTCTTAATTCAGGCTTTTTGCCATCGCTCTTATTTAAATGAAAATCCAGATTTTCCTCTAGGGCATAATGAAAGATTAGAATTTTTAGGAGATGCAGTTTTGGAATTGGTGATTACGGAATATCTATATCAAAAGTATCCTCAAAAACCAGAGGGGGACCTCACCAATTGGCGGGCAGCTTTAGTTAATGCCAAGATGTTATCTAAGATTGCAAAAAGATTAGGTTTCAATCCCTTCCTTTTGCTTTCTCGAGGGGAGGCCAAAGAAACTGGGAAAGCGCGCCAATATATTTTAGCTGATACCTTTGAAACCTTAATCGGCGCTCTCTACCTTGATCAGGGTTATTCAAAATGTAAAGAATTTATTAAGAAATATTTAATTAAAGAATTACCTGAAATTATTGAAAAAGGCCTCTTCAAAGATGCCAAATCTCATTTTCAAGAAGAAGCTCAAGAAAGAGTGGGAATTACCCCAACCTATGAAGTTTTGAAAGAATGGGGACCAGATCATGCAAAAAACTTTACCATAGGCGTTTTTTTGGAAAAAGAATTGGTAGCGAAAGGGGAGGGTTCTTCAAAACAGGAAGCTGAAGAAGCGGCAGCAAAAAAAGCTATAGAAACAAAAAGATGGTAATATGTTAGTTATAAGATTCTTAAGAGTAGGGAAAAAAAATCAGCCTTCTTTCAAGATAGTTGTGACTGATAAAAGAAATCCACCACGAGGTGGCCGTTTTGTAGAACAGGTGGGTTTTTACAATCCTTTAACAAAAGAAAAAATTTTAAAGGCTGAGCGAATTAAATATTGGTTATCGGTTGGTGCTGAACCTTCAGATACTGTCCATAATTTATTAATTAAAGAAAAAATTATTGAAGGTGCGAAAATCCCCTTACATAAAACAAAGAAAGAAAAAGAGCCGAAGCCAGAGGAACTACCTAAAGAAGCTCCAAAAGAGGAAAAACCAAAGGAAGAGAAACCCGTAAAAGGAGAAAAACCAAAGGAAGAACCTCCCTCCGTTAAAACTGCAGCTAAAACTTCAACCGACAAGGAAGTTACAAAGAGAGAAGAGAAAAAGGAAGAAAAGCCAAAAGAAGCTAAAGAAAAGAAAACAGAAGAGAAGTCTGAGGAGAAGCCGAAAATAGAGGAAAAGAAATCAGAGCCTTCCTCCGCCAAGGCTACGAAAGGCAAGGAGGAACCAGGGGCTAAAACCTCTTAATATAGCTAAAAAGTCGAAATTTACGAAGAATTTGTCAAGAGCTCTTGACAAATTTTTTATATAGGTGTATAATTAGGGCAGTAAGGAGATTAAGGAATTTGCAGAAATAGGGTAGTAGCTCTTGACAAATTTTAAGGGTATGCTATAATTGAAAGTGAGGGAGAATGAAAGAGTTTACTCTTGCATTTCGACCGAACGAACAATTATGCCGCGCCAGCGGCAATAATGCAGGTGTAAAGGAATAAGGTAAGATCTTTACATAAATAACGAAAAAACACAGACCCGCCTTCGCATAAAGCTTCGGCGGGTAAAAGGAGAGAGTTCCCGAAAAATCATTTTCGGGGTAAAATAGTCATTATCGATAGTGACTAGATCTATTGAAAAATGGGCTCTCTCTCTGAGGGCCCATTTTTCATAGGAGAATAGGCCCCATACCAAATTTTGTGAGAAGGGTCAAGGCGATACCCTCTCCTTCGGAAAGGCCTATTCGGCCCCGGGCGTCGCGAGAAGTTTCAACAGCAAAATTGATACGGGGTAAAAAAGCACCTTGAAAATTAAATAGGGGTTGCAATGATTGAAATGATAGTCCCTCCGAAATTTCTCTCGAGAAATTCTCGAGGGAAGCTTCGGCGGGAGTAACTAGATAGGAGGATCCAGATGAACTTTTTCGATCGAATAATGATTGCTGCGGATCGATTCGTTACCGAGACGCGGCAAGCCGTTCGAGAGAACTGGTGGAAAGCGGTGATAGTTCTTGTATTGTTCATCGCTTCCTTGTACGTCGCCGGATTCATCGCCGAACAATTCTAGGTAGGATGCAAAAGTTCTACCCAAAGGGAGGAAGGCTTCATGATTCGAAGCCTCCGCGTAGTCTGACCGTGTCAGACTCGATGAAAGCCTAGATCTACGGCCTTCCTTCCTAACACAACTCATTTCATCAGTCAAAAACAGGATTTAAGCAGGTTGAATGTTGCTTTAGACCGATGAACAGGAGGTGAATAGTTATGTTCGAGGTCTTTTCCGGGATCGCGGAAACGATTCTGGTCACAGCGGCAGCAGCGGCAGCAGCGATTGTTGCCGTGGCAGTAATGGTCGCGGTCTCTGAACCCTTCGGGGGATGGAGAGAAGCGATCAAATATCCTCCGGCTCTTGCCGGTTGGATCATAGCAGCCGGTTTCGCGGCATTCCTTGCCGCGAAAGTGGTTCTTCTAAATCTGTAAGACGGACGGTAACCTATCTTTCTTACAGAGGGGAGGAAGGCTTCATGATTCGAAGCTTCCGTAATGGGCGAGCATATCGTCCGTAATGGAAGCCTAGATCTGGCCTTCCTCCCTAACCCAGTTTTAAATGATTAGTCTCACCGAAATTTCTCTTGAATATTCGAGAGAAGCTTCGGCGGGAGTAGCAGAAAGGAAAGGAGGCAGAAGATGAAATACGCTATCCACGCCTTAGGCGGAGGAGAGGTGGGGATTGAAGAGGGAACTCTTTTTGGTCTCCGACGGCGGAGGATTCTCCGCTTTGTGCCTGATCCCGAAGACGGGACGATCATGGCAGCCCTGGCTGATGGGATTACCGTGAATGGAATCCCTCTTCCTCCGGGGACGGCCATGGTTGCTATCCCTGGGGACAAGATCGTTCTTCCCGGCGGCAAGGCTTATTTCACGGTTCAGCATCTAGAATAGGCCTCAACCAGCCACCAATAACCCAAAATCCTGGGCACTCAGCCTTTGGCTGAGAGATAGGTTTAAAAGAATAAGGCGAATCCTTCGGATTCGCCTCCCCTCACAACCCATCAATTTTGGTGGGCTCTGAGGGGAGGCTAGAAGCGCTCTCGTAGTGGGTGACCCCGAAAAATCGCTTTGCGATCTCGGGGTGAGAATCTCTCTCCTCGTCTGCTGCGGGAGCACTTCTGGTCTTGACAGAATTTTAAAAAGGAATAAAATATGACAATAGTAGCTTTTTTTCAGAATAGCCGATTCTCTGTTTCACCGAAAGAGAGAAAGGCTGAAAAGGTCGGGCTACTAGAAATGATTAATAGTCAGTAAATCAAGAAAGAATTATGGCAAAAACTGCTGATCAGGAATTCCTCGAGTTTTTGATAAAAGCCCTGGTTGATAATCCAGAAGATGTTAAAGTTGATAGAAAGGTTGATGAGATGGGTGTTTTGCTTTCTTTGAAAGTAAACGCTGAAGACATGGGTCAGATCATTGGCAGAGCAGGTTCTACTGCGAAAGCCATTAGGTCTTTAGTCAGGATCGTTGGTCTGAAAAGTCATGCCAGAGTTAACTTAAAGATTGAAGAACCTGCCGGGGAAAGAGTCACTCGAGAAAGAAAAACAGCTTCTACTGGAGGAGAAGAACTGGAAGAATTGAAATTGTAAAATTCAACTCTAGAGTTTTACAGAAAAGCGAGAGCCGTGCTATCATTATTGGTAGTACGGTTTTCATTTATTTGTATTCTATGGTATTTGACATTATCACTATTTTCCCTGAGATTTTCGATTCCTATCTAAAAGAATCAATTATTGAGAGGGCCCTGAAGAAGAGTTTAATTAAAATTAATATTCATAACTTGAGAGATTGGACGAAAGACCCGCACAAAACAGTTGATGATAGGCCTTATGGGGGTGGAATTGGAATGGTAATGAAAGTAGAGCCGATATTCAAGGCAGTAACTGCTTTAAAGAAATCTGAAGTGAGAAGACTGAAGTCTAAAGTAATTTTATTTACTCCCCGGGGAAGAAAATTTAATCAGAAAATGGCATATCGGTTTTCGAAATTGAATCAACTAATTTTAATTTGCGGGAGATATGAGGGAATAGATGAAAGAGTAGCAAAGTATATTGCTAATGAGCAAATTTCAATTGGGGACTATGTTTTAATGGGCGGGGAATTACCAGCTATGATTGTTATTGAAACGATAGCCAGATTGATTCCTGGAGTTTTAGGTAAGCCAGAATTATTAAAGGAAAGAATTTCCAAAGAGAAAGGATTTGTTGAGTATCCTCAGTACACTCGTCCAGAAATTTTCGAGCCTCAAAAAAGATTAAAATGGGAAGTTCCTAAAGTGTTGTTATCGGGTGATCATAAAAAAATTAAAGAGTGGCGAAAAAAACACTCAAAAATTATTGCCAGTCGTCGCTAAAGCTATGGCTAGTCCGCCGTAGCCTTTTGGCGGAGGTGGAAAAAATAGTTAATTTATGATAAAATATGAAAATTGGGTGCGTAGTCCCATAGGGGGTGGGATCTGTCTGTAAAACAGTCGTCCGTAAGGGCCCCGTCGGTTCGACTCCGACCGCACCCACTTGAACTTTGCCGGGGTAGTTTAGTGGTAAAACACTTTCTTGGTAAGAAAGAGAGCATGGGTTCAATTCCCATCCCCGGCTCAATACTAACATGCCAAAAAAACCATTTGTTAAACTTCAGTGTCAAGAATGCAAAAGAATTAATTATTACACTCATAAATCAAAAGGAATCACTGAGAAAAAATTGGAATTAAAGAAGTTTTGTAAATGGTGTCGCAAACATACAATCCATAAGGAAGGAAAGAAATAAGCGACACCATTTACCACAGAGGAGGTCGGGGAGATTGGGCTGTGTGTGAACAGTGGGCATCTCCCCGTGTAGGAAAACAGGCTCGAGCACATAACGCTTTATGTGCTCGAACGTTAGAAACCGTGGGTGTCTAAAGAGCGAGCGAGAAGCGAGCGATGTAAGGGGTGCAGGCGCTATACCCTACATAAAGAGACTAAAAAATAATAGGCCCGTAGCTCAACTGGAAGAGCATCGGTCTCCAAAACCGAAGGTTCCAGGTTCGAGTCCTGGCGGGCCTGCTTATTTTATTTTTATGCTTGAAATTAAAAAGTATCCAGATTCGATTATGGGAAAAAAATGCCAAGAAGTGGAAAAAATCGATGATGAAATTTTAAAACTTATTGAAGAGATGAAAAAGAAAATGATTGAGTCAGAAGGGGTTGGGCTCGCTGCCAATCAAGTGGGAATAGGAAAAAAGATAATTATTGTCCAGACAGAAAAGGATCCGGAAGCTTTTATCAATCCTAAAATTTTAAAAAAGAGCAGAGAAACTGAGATTTCAGAAGAAGGATGTTTGAGTCTACCCGGAGTTCGTTTAGATATTAAAAGAGCTAAAGAAGTTTTAATTGAAGCCTTAGATATTGATGGAAAATTTTTACAGATTGAGGCTAAAAACCTTCCTGCTCGAATTTTCCAGCACGAAATCGATCATATTGAAGGACGTTTAATTATCGATCGAATCAGTTTTTTTGAGAAGCTAAAGATTAGAAAACAGCTAAAAGAAATTCAGTAATAGAAAGTATGCGAATTATTAACGATATTGAGTTAATTGGTACTTTAGATAGAAATTGGCGTCCGGACAATATTAAGGTAAAAAGAGTAGGGGGCCAAACAAACAGAAATTGGTTAGTTCAATGTAAAAACAAGAAAAGATTTGTCAGGCTTCCTTGGGAGGCTACAGGTATTGTTGACAGGAAAATAGAGGCTAAAAATATTCTAGCTTTAGCCAAATCGAAAAAACTAACTGAGATTTTGCCGAAATATTATATTTATATCTTTAGGAAAAAAAATATTTTATCGAAAAAAAAGCAAACTTTCAATTTAGCTGATGGTACAATGGTAATGGAATATATCGAAGGTAAAGATATTGATGGCAAAGATTTGAAAAATTCTAAAATTCAAAAAGCCCTGCTAAAAACTCTTCATATCTTTCATAGCAGTGGAGTGCAATTTGTTAATCATTACGATGTCTTTCGAGATGAAATTTTAAAATACAAAAATAAGGCTAAAAAGTATCCCATAGATAAACTGATAAAAGCCGAGAGAATTAAAAAATTAGAGGAAATTGAAAAAATAATGAGAGAAAAGTTAACTTTGGGTGAAAGAATTTCCACACACAATGACCTCATTTTTGAAAATTTGAGATTGGGCAAGAATGGAAAGGTTTATCTTTTAGATTTTGAATATGCTGGCTTTAATGTTCGAGACGGTCTCCACTATGATCTGGGAATCATTTTAGGAGGAAATCTTTTTCAGAAAAATCCCATTCAAATAGAAACTTTCGAAGAAATTTTAAAAAAAGCGAAGAAAATATATCAAAAGGATTTAAACAATTATAAAATATACTGCGGAGCTTTAATTAATATCTTAGTTATGTTTTGGTGGGGGATAGTGAAATATTTTAGTTCAACTACCAGAGAAGAAAAGAAATATTTTAAAAATTATGTCTTAAAAAGAGCTCAGGGAATTAGTCGCTTGTATAATTTCATTAGCGAGAAATTGAGAGCTTAAAAAATAAAAAAGAGGGTAAGATTTACTCTAACCCTCCCTGACGAAGTGGCGAATAATATCTGCTAGTTCTGAACTAATTTTAGTAATTCTTGAGCCGCTAATTTCGGGTCTTTATTTTCGTAGATTACCTGATAAATTCCTTCAATCATAGGCAATTTGAGCCCGTATTTTTGAGCTAATCGGAAAGTAGCGAAAGCGGTATGGAATCCTTCCACAACCCTTCTTTTCTTAGCTAAATCCTTCTCAACTTCTCTAATTCCTTTTTGAAAGAGACTCATTCCTAATTGATAATTCCTACTTGAGGGACTTGAGGAAAGAACTAAGTCTCCTTTCCCAGCGGGACCCCAAAAAGTTTCTTTATTAGCTCCCATTACTTCTCCTAACCTTATCATTTCTTTCACCCCAACCAGAATTAGACCCTCTTTGATTTCTGAACTTTGCTGGAGGGATTCAGCCATTGCAATTCCAATCACCATTACATTTTTTAAAGCCCCTGCTAATTGAACTCCCAATAAATCATTAGAAGTTTGAATTAGAATATTTCTAGTCTGGAAAAGATTTTTAAAATCTCTTAACAAAACTCTATCCCTAGCAGCCAAGACTTCGGTTACTGCAACTTCTTTGGCAATTTCTTTGGCATAACCAACCCCGGTTAAATGTAAAAGATCTGTCTTTTGGAGAACTTCTTCAACGACCTGAAATGGCAAAAGAGAAGTTTCTCTTTCCATTCCTTTACTAATCAGCAAGAGAGGAGGAAGCTTTCCTTTGAGGTCAGAAAGTCTTCCAGCCATTTCTCTGACCGCAAAAGAGGGGATAGCCAGAATAACTATATCTGAATCTTCAATCGTTTCTCTCAGATCAGAGGTTAGGAAAACATCTTCGGGAAGCTTGATTTCAGATAAGTATTTGAGATTTTCTCTTGTTTCTCGAATTTGAGAAAGAAGCTGGGAATCTCTACCCCACAATCTTACTTTTCCCTTTTCTTGGTTCGTAATTAAAAAAGCTAAAGCTGTCCCCATTGACCCTGCTCCCAGGATACTAATTGTCTTATTTGCCCCGTTCATAGTTTTCACCTCCTCTGATGATTAAAAGAGCTATAATTTAACCCTCCGCCTATTTTCATAAATATCACATATGAGGGAAAAAGACAATATTGGAGAATTTGACAAAACCTACAAATTCATCTAAGATAGAAAAAGCAAATTCACAAGAAACAGGAGGAAAAACAATGGAACGAATTGGTAAAGCTGAGCGAAAAACCAAAGAGGTTGACATTGAAGTTGCAATCAATCTGGATACACCAGGGGAGTATGAGATAAGTATTGCTTCTCGAGGGGAAGAACCGAATGTTGATCAAAAAACCCTTACTCTTTTCCACCATTTCTATCAACAGATATATCATCATGGTTTTCTGTCTGGATTCATTAAAGCAGATGGTGATTTACCCCATCATGTGTTAGAAGACCTTGCCATGGTATGGGGAGAAGCACTGAGAAACGCAGTTGGAGATAGAAGAGGTATTATGAGATTTGGAAGTTTATATGTGCCGTTTGATGGAAGCCTTGCTTTTGTAAGCATTGATTATAGTGGGAGAGGTTATGCTGTATTAGATTTTAATGAAATTGAGGATATTGGTTTGCGAGCGATGGCCCAACACACATTTGAGCCCATCGCGAAAGAAGCTCATTTTAATCTCTACGGTTTTGCGAAAACAGTTGGTACCCTGAGAGACGATCATCATAAGTTAGAAGCTTTTTGTAAAGCTTTCGGGCGAGTACTTCATCCTGTTACCAGAATATATGAGCCAGGGAAAGAGGTAATCCCTAGCACAAAAGGGGTATGAATAGTTTTGAAACAGTGACTGAGGGATTGACTATAAAGAGTGGCTATTAGTGCTACTCTTTTCTTTTTGGCAAAAAGTTATAATATAAATTTAGGTATATTAAAGATTACCATGGCCAACTTTAGAGAAAACATTCGAAAAATGAGTCAATACAAACCGCCTTTGGAAGGGAGAGCTTCAAAAGATTATTTGCTCTTAGATTTTAATGAGAGAACTACCGGACCCAGCCCAAAGGTAAAAGAGGCCTTAAAAAAATTTATTGACTCGGGAAAATTACAGGTTTATCCAGAATATGGGGATTTAGAAGCCGAGATTGCTAAATATACTGGAGTGAAAACTACTCAAGTGATGGCTACCAATGGCGGAGATCAAGGAATTGATATTATCTGTAGGGCTTATCTTAATGAAGGAGATAAAGTTATTATACCCTTCCCCGGTTTTGCTATGCATTACCAATCAGCAGGCATCCAGGGAGCTGAAATTTTAGGACCTACCTATCATAAAGAAGATGGAGCTTTCCCCTTGGAAGAAACCCTTGATTTACTTTCTGAAGAGGTTAAGTTAATTATTCTTTGTAACCCCAATAATCCTTTGGGAAGTTCAATCCAGATTGCAGATGTTGAGAAAATTTTAAAGAAAGCGAAAGAAAAAGAAATCGCAGTTTTACACGATGAAGCTTATTTTGAATTTTCGGGAATCACTGCAAAAGATTTCATACCAGATTATGACAATCTGTATATCATGAGAACTTTTGCCAAAGCTTTTGGCTTAGTTTCGATAAGGGCAGGTTATATTATTTCCCAAGAAGCGAATAATCAAGAATTATTAAAAATCCGAGGGCCCTATGATATCAATATGTTTGCGAAAACCGCAGTCTTGGCAGCGCTGGAAGATATAAAATATATGGAAGATTTTGTTCAAGAGGTGATGAAAAATTCAAAACCAAAACTGGAGAAATTTTTAAAAGAGCAGGGAATTTTCTTTTATCCGAGCGCTGCTAATTTTTTACTTTTGCGATTTCCTAATCCTCAAGAAGTAATGAGGGGGTTAAAGTCGAAAGGAATCTTGGTCAGGCTTAAATCTACTCCCGATGACAAAAAAGCAATAAGAGTTAGTATTGGTATCCTGAAAGATACGGAGCGATTTATTGATGGATTGACAGAAGTTTTAAATAAAGTAAAATGAGGAGGCACATTATTATGGATTATCAAAAGGCTACAAATTTATTAATTGATTATTTAACTGAAGCTACGAGAGAGATTAGAGAAAAAGCGAAAAAAGGGGAAGGTAGGAAAATTTTAGGTGAAGTGATAAATAGACCTGAAGATATTGAAATTGAGATTGATCGAGTAGGGGAGAATGTTTTGGAAAGGCTAATAAAAAAGAATAATGTAAAAGCGACTGTTTTCTCAGAGCCTGAGGGAAGGGATATTAAAAATGGGGAGAAACCGGAAATTTATGGTTCCATTGATCCTTTTGACGGATCAGTCCTTTACCTGAGAGGATTTGAGCACAATTGGTATACTGTTTTAAGTTTTTATGACAGAGAAAGAAACCCTATTTGCTGCGGTATTGCTGATGTTTTGAATGAAAAGTTTTATATTTCCAATAAAGATGGAAATTATATACTAGATATAAAAACGAATCAAAAAAAGAAAATTTTACCTTCGACTAGAAAAAAATTATCAGAACCCATCGTTCTCGCAAGCTATGTGATGAGTTCTCAATACTCTTCCAAATTCTTAGATATTTTTGGGGATTTACTCAAAAATATGCACCCAAAAGCCTTACTTTATCCCCAGGGAGGATCATTTATTTATGCTTACTTAGCCTCTGGATTAGTGGATGCCTATGTAATGTTTGACGAGCCTCGTTCAGAAATAGATCCTGGTTTTCCAATTGCAAAAAAAGCTGGATGTTCCGTGGTTAGTGTTAATTCTGACGGGAGTTATACGGATTATGTATTTCTTCCCGGAAGACAACATGATAAAATAGATTTACTGATTGCTGCTGTTACTCCTGAGCTTCGAGATGAATTGATCGAGTATTATGTTAAAAAAATATAAAGAGAAGTACTCTTTTTAAAGTATGCCCAAAGCTCATCTTTTAAAATATAATCCAATTCAAGAATTTATTAATGAAGTTGGCCAAGATATAAAAAAATATTTTGGCAAATATAAAGGCTGTATTATTTATTTACTGCCCGACGGAATTTTTTATGGAAAATCGCTTTATAAGTGGCTCGCTAATAAGAAAAATATAAACATAACGACAATGGATGATGATGGGAACGACTTGGAAGAAGAGAAAATACGAGAGAGGAAGGTGCTTATCGTAGATAATGATATCATAATTGGGAAAGGATATAAGAGAGCAATGGAAGCAATGCGGCTGAGAAAAGAACGGCTAAAAATTAAAGATGTGAAATTTGCTGTGTTTACTGACAGACTAGGATTAGCTGATTTTTCCGTAGAGGGGTACACGGCTGATGCTCCCTGGAGTCTGAAAGATTTAGATGCCCTGGATTTAAAAATCATTCAGTTCCTTTCTCAGAATGGAAGGAAATCTTTTGTAGAAATTGCAAAAGAAACCAAACTTAGCTCGGTGGGGGTTAAAAATAGGATGGAAAAATTAATAGCGCAAAAAATCTTAAATATTCAAGGATTACTGAGTCTGGAAAAGTTTTATTCAATTAGCGCCCAAGTGGCGATTGAGACCGATAACAAAACTATTTCTAAGCTCGTAGAAAAATTTGAAAAATCTCCTTTAATCTACCATTTAGTCAAAACTTCCGGAAGGTATAATTTGATGATAAGTATTGTTGCTCCAAACCTAGAAAGTATTGAAAGGTTTATAGCAAGAGAAATAAGGATGCACCCGGGGGTTAAACACCTCGAAGTCAACGTGGGAGAGTTACCAATAATTCCCAAAGGGTTGATAATACCAATTACGTAGAAGAGAATAAGAGGCCGCAATCCTCCAGCCAAATAATTTTTTAACTGCCCTTGCGGCGGTTTTTTAGAAAAGGTTGGCCTATTCCATATCGTGCGGACACAAAAAGGAATCAACGCAATAACTTTTTAAAAAAGTTTTTACTCAGGTTATCCACAAAGACCTCTTGACAAGTTTTCTTCAAGTAATAAAATGAAGAAAGTTGAGGGAAACATTTAGAAACCAAACCAAAAGAAGAGTTTTGCTTAAAATTCTTAACTATTTTCCCAAGATTATTTTAGAAATTTAAATAAGTAATTATGACAAGCGAGAAAAAATATTATCTAACTGAAGAAGGATTAGTGCGACTGAAAGCGGAATACCGACATCTGAAGAAATTAAAATCTCTTAAAATTAAGGGAGAATTTCCCAAAGTTTGGCATTCTGAAGATTTAAATCCAGAATACCTTTCGTTCCAGGAAGATCTAAATTTTCTTGAGGCAAGATTAATGGAGCTGAGGAAAATTTTAAGATATGCTAAATTAATAAAAATTCCTCAGAAAAGAGATGTTATCGGTTTAGGAGCAACAGTCTTGGTTGAAGTTGATGGCCAAAGAGATGAATTTACTATTGTTGGTTCTTTAGAGGCAAATCCCTCTCTTGGAAAAATCAGCAATGAATCTCCTGTGGGGAAGACTCTTTTGGATCATCGAATTGGAGAAGAAGTGATGATTTCCTCACCTATTAAAGTAATGTATAAGATTAAAAAAATTACCTATTCTATTTCCTAATTGAAAAATAGTTAAATTTTTGCTATGGTAAAACCAGGTTGTTAACCTGGTTGTTTTGTTTTATGACCCTTCGATAAACTCAGGGTCATACTGAGCCTGTCGAAGTATGAAAGAGACTCTCAATTTTTTACTTGAAGCTAATAAATTAAAAAAGATGCCGAGAACTGGCTTTGTTTGGTTAGGCATCAAAAACCCAGAAACAGTTGCTCAACATTCCTTTCGGGTGGCTCTCATGAATTGGATTTTAGCAGGAAAGGTAAAACCCAAATTGAATTTGGAAAAGATAATTAAGATAAGCCTGATTCATGATCTCTGCGAAGTGTATGCTGGCGATATGACTCCTTATTGGGGATTATTACCAGAAGATCCTCAAAAAAGGAAGGAAATTTTAAAAAGATGGATTAGGCTACCAAAAAAAGTAAAAGAGAAACGAGAAAAAGTAAAATTTAATAAAGAAAAGAAATCCCTTGAGAGATTACTAAAGAATCTTCAGCCAAAAATAAAAAAAGAAATCATGGGTTGTTGGATGGAATGTGAGAAATTACTTACTCGTGAAGGAAGATTTACCAAACAAGGCGATAAAATAGAAACTCTTTTACAAGCAATCGAGTATTGGGGTCCAGATCTTTCCTCTCCTGTTTTTGGTTGGTGGGAAGAAGTAGAGGATTTAGTTGATAATCCAATTTTACGTGAATTTTTGGGACAAATTGAAAGCAGATTTTATGAGCGAAAAAAGATCGATAGAGGACTTGAATTTTTATTAAAAGTTGGCAAATTGAAGAATATGCCTAGAACCGGGTTGGTTTTGAGAGGCGTCAAAGATCCTGCTACAGTCGCTGAAGATGCTTTTTTATTGACTTTGGCAGTTTGGGTTTTAAATAAAGAAAAAAAATTAAATTTGGAAAAAATGCTTAAAATGGCTCTGATTTATGAGGTAAGTGAAGTTTATGCCAAAGACCAAACTCCTTATGAAGGAATTTTGCCAAAAGATATCAAAAAAAGAAGAAAGATATTAGAAAGATGGCCGAGATTCTCTCGAAGGGAAAAAGAAAAAAGATTTCTCAGGGATTATCAATCTGAGAAAAAAGCTCTCCAAAGACTCACTTTGGGTTTACCTAAAAATTTAGAAATCGAGATAATAGGTTTATGGGATGATTGCAAAAGAAGATTGACTCCAGAGGGAAATTTTGTCAATCAGGTCTATTGGGTGGCGATGATGATGCAGGTTCTACAATATTGGAAGGAAGATAAAAAATTTCCCATTTTTGGCTGGTGGGAACAAATGATAGAATTTATTGATGAGCCAATTTGTCTTGAATTCATGGCTGAACTGAAGAAAAAATTCTCATAAAATTCATTTCTTAAATTTGATAGCTCCGATTAAAATAAACATTGGTCTTTTAAAATGTTCCGTCCACCATTTATTTTTTTTGATTAAATTCAGGGGAGGATGAGGCTCTGTGATTTGAGAAATTAAAAACCCCTTTTTCGTGATAATTTCTATCCATTTCTCCAGGGGTAAGTGAATATGTTTATCAGGCACTGGAGACCAAAGGCCGCTGACCAAAAACTTCTTCTTTAATAATTTCTTTTGAAAATAATCAAGGACATTCAATTTTTTACCTAAACGTGGTTCTTGAAGTCCAAAACAGGGGTGTAAGAAAAGTAAAACTAATTTCCCTTTATGTTTTAATAACCGCTGGAATTCAGCTATTACCCTTTCTGGGAAAAGAGTCTCATTGATTGTCTGATGGGATATGATAAAATCAAAAAAATTTGGAGGAAAATTAGTCTTAATGAAATTACCAACAAAATATTTAATCCCCAGTGGCTTCCTCCTTTCTTCATCTTTGGCAGCTCTAATCAGTTTGTCAGAGATATCAATTCCCCAGACCCGGTGTCCTTTTTTGACTAAAATCCGAGAGAGATAGCCTTCACCACAACCAGCATCTAAAATTTTTAGTTTCTTTTTTCCTTTGAGTGATTGTAAAATTGCTTTGTTGGTCACTACTAATCTAAAAGGATCGAGATTTTCTCTAATAATTTTTATCCAATAACGAGCATTCTTTTCCCATTCTTTCTTCTTAATTTTCTGCCAGTTTTTAATCTTATAGTCCATCTTCTAAATTTATACCAGAAAATTAACTAAAAGACAAAGGCGACCTCACTTTTACAAGCTTGGTCGCCTTTTAGGGAGCTGGATTCTTGGGAAGATCCACGTACGTCTTCCTCCTTTAACTGGCCGATTTGGCCAGACCTGCTAGGCCTGCTGGACCCTCGCCTCCACCCATCTCCAAGTCTCTCGGCCCGAAGGGGAAAGGCAGCAACTCTGAGATCCGGATAAGGACAATCTTGTCCTTGAGAGTTGTGCTCAAGATCACCTCCAGATCGTAATCTGCTCTGTAGGCAGCCTCAGAAAGTACCTGAAGGCTACTGCCACAAGGAACAGCTACTTCCCTGATCGGTGAGTCTTCCTTTCGAGCGATGACAGCAATTGCCCGGAGTTGTGTGCCATAACCCTGGGCATTAGCTGAAGCCACGGCTGAGTCTTCCGCACAGATTGAATCACCATAGGCTGCCGATTCCAAGTTACAGCTTGTGATGATTTCCTCTGACTTGGTCAAGACCGCAGCTCCAACCGAGAACCCAGAGTAAGGACAATAGGCTCTTTCCATGGCCTTTTCAGCCTCTTTCAAGAGCTTCTTGAAACTCTGAGGCAATTCCTGCCAGCTGATCTGCCAGCTGATGAGGGTCTGCTCAATCATCTTATCACCTCCTTTCCAGCTCCTTGAATGAACTTTCCCTAATTCCATTGTAGTCTGAGATAAAGAAATGTCAAGAGATAAATAAATATGACGAAAGATGACGGAAAGAGAACCTTAGGATATAATAAATCAATGCCTCTCATTAATTCTTTAATTGAAGAGGGCTGGCTCAAGACTCCCAGAATCATTGAAGCTTTTTTACGTATCAAGAGGGTCGATTTTCTGCCAGAAGATATGAAGAACCTCGCTGAGTTAAATGAAGCTTTGCCCATTGGTTTTGGTCAAACTATTTCCCAACCCTTAGTAGTAGCTTTTATGTTAGAGCAGCTGCAGCCCGAACCGGGAGATAAAATTTTAGATATTGGATCTGGTTCTGGCTGGACCACAGCTTTATTAGCTGAAATTGTTGGCCCAAAAGGTAAAATTGTTGCAATTGAAATTGTGCCAGAATTAAAGGAATTCGGAGAAAGAAATGTAGCAAAATATAATTTTATAGAAAGGGGGATTGCCGAATTTATTTTAGCCGATGGTTCAAAAGGATATCCAAATACAGCCTCTCGCCCTGAGCTTGCCGAAGGGTTTGATAAAATATTAGCTTCGGCAAGTGCCATAGAAATCCCTCAAGCCTGGAAAGATCAACTAAAAATTGGGGGAAGAATTGTTACTCCTATTGGTTCTTCCATATGGCTGTTTCGTAAACAATCAGAAACGGAATTTGAGGAGATTGAATATCCCGGCTTTACTTTTGTACCCCTTATAACAAAAAAAGAGTAAAAGGCAAATGAGAAAATATTTTATTCTTTTATTTTTATTTTTTATTTTAATTTTCGGATTTTTCGTCTGGCAAGGAATTTATCTCCCAAAAGACCAAAGTTCCAAAATAGAAAAGATATTTGTAATTCAAGAAGGGGAGGGGACAAAGGAAATTGCTTTTCATTTAGAAAAGGAGGGCTTAATTAAGAGCGCATCTTTATTTCGAATGTATACCTTTTTTAAAGAAGTTTCAGGTCAGCTTCAAGCGGGGGACTATTTATTATCACCTGCAATGACTGCTCCTGAAATTACAGAAAAATTTGTTTCAGGTAAAGTTGTAAAAATTACAATAACCATTCCTGAAGGATTTAATTTAAATGAAATAATCAAAAAATTATCAGAAAATTTTGTCAATAGTGATAGAATAAAAGAATTGGGGATTAGTTCTTTTCGGGAAGATTTTGAATTTTTAAAGGATTCTCCCAAGGAAGCTAATCTTGAAGGTTTTTTATTCCCAGATACCTATCAATTTTCTTTTAGGGCAGGTATGGACGAGATTGTTAAAAAGATGCTTGCCAACTTTGATAGAAAACTTACTCAAGATATAAGAGAGGAAATCAGTCTTCAAGGAAAAACTATTTTTGAAGTCATTACCATGGCTTCTTTGATTGAGAAGGAGGTTAATATTTTTGAAGATAAAAAATTGGTTTCTGGAATTTTGTGGAAGAGGCGAGATCATGATATTCCTCTTCAGGTTGACGCCACCATAGTTTATATTTTGAGCGATAGCGAGAAATATCCTGAAAGGCATATCACCGGAAAGAAAACAACCAAAATTTCAAAAGAGGAAACTCAAATCGATTCTCCTTACAATACCTACAAATACTTAGGTCTCCCTTTTGGACCAATTTCCAACCCTGGCCTTGATAGTATTTTAACTGCAGTTTATCCTGAAGATAACCCTTTTTTGTATTATTTATCTACGCCAGAGGGAGAAACTATTTTTAGCAAGACGCTTGAGGAGCATAATATAGCAAAGACAAGATATCTTAAATAATACAAAAAAGCGGTTTCCCCTGTGTCGGAAAACAGTCCCGCTTTAGCGGGACGTTAGAAACCGAGGGTGTCTGCAAGAACTTTTCACCCCGACCCCCAGCTTAAGAAACCCTCGGTTTCTTACGTCGTTCGTCACCTTACGGCTCCTCACTCCTATTTTCCTATACGGGGTGAAAAGGCGTTTCCCCCGTCGAGGAGATAGGAGCGAAGCGACGTAAGAGGGCGGAAGCCCTCTTAAGCGGGGGTCGGGGGAAACGCGGGGGCTGTCGGGGGAAACCGTGTGATCGTGTTTTGGTATTATTTATCTACACCGGAGGGGTACACTATTTTTAGTAAAACGTTGGAAGAACACAATGAAGCTAAAGCAAAATATTTAAAATAAATTGTTAAAATGAAGAAGGTTTTAGAAAGTAAAAAAATGGTTCGGCAGGCTCACCACCCTGAGCTTCGTCGAAGGGTTGCTATCATCATTGCTTTTCGGGATTTTCGAGATGAGGAATATTTCATTCCCAGACAGATTTTGGAAGGAGCGAGAGCTGAGATTAAAACAGTCAGCACTTCTTTGGGTGAGGCAGTAGGTAGTCTAGGGGGTGAGGCAAAAGTTGATATTTTATTAAATGATTTAAAGATTGAAGATTATAACGCCGTTTTATTTATTGGGGGTCCGGGAGCTGCAAAATATATTGATGACCCGCAGGCTCACCAAATTGCCCAGAAGGTGGGGGAGAAAGATATAATTTTAGGAGCAATTTGTATCGCCCCTGCTATTTTGGCAAAAGCGGGTGTTCTTTCTGGAAAGAAGGCTACCGTTTGGTCAAATCCAATGGAAAAGTCAGCTATCAAAATCTTAAAAGAAGAAGGTGTCAAATATCAGTCAGAACCTGTGATAATTGACGGAAAAATTGTCACTGCCAACGGCCCCGCCGCTGCCAAAAGTTTTGCCGAAGCTATAATTGAAGTCCTGAGTAAAGAATAAACTTGACAAAATATTGACAAATAAGTTGCAAAAGTTAAAGTAAGGCTATAAAGAAAGGAGCAGAACCTTGAAAACTGAATAAGGAGCCCGCAACTGGCCCAGAAAACCAGCTAGTAAGAAAGGAGAGTGAAAAATGAAACTCCTGAGTGTCAGATTCATGAAAAGGAGTATTCTGTTGGCCTCCATAGCTACATTAATCGCCCTTACAGGTCTGATTGTCGCCCTGGTGACTGTGGTAGGAGTTGGAACGCAGCCGGCCGGAGCTACCTTCCCAGGTACTAATGGCAAGATCGCATTTACTAGTAAGCAGGCACCAGGCGGCTTGGACATTTACACGATGGCGGATGACGGGAGCGCCTTGACACGTCTAACTGATGACGGTGCCACCGGCAGCGCTTTGACTCCCGGTTGGTCAGCAGATGGCAAGAATCTGGCGTTTCTCAGCAATCGGGAAGGAACTTTTGAGATCTATGTAATGAGTGCCGATGGCAGTGGGCGCATGCGTCTGACGCAGGGCGGTGCAGATTTTCGCCCCAGCTGGTCACCAGACGGAGAGAAGATCGCATTCTCGAGTAACCGAGATCCATTTACTAACGGCGATATTTACGTGATCAACGTCGACGGAAGCGGCCTCACACGGTTGACTAATGACCCATCAGCAGAGCTCCACCCAGATTGGTCGCCAGACGGTAGCAAAATTGCCTTCTCAAAGCTCGGCGCCTTGGGCATCACCATAATGAATCCTGACGGGACGGGGGTAGAGGGTATTCCGAACAGCCCGCTACAAGCCCAGTGGCCTAGCTGGTCGCCGGACGGACAAAAGATCGCCTTTATCCTCTGGGATGCCGGGTCTGATGCTTTCGACATCTATGTCATCGATAGAAACGGAGAAAACCTTACGCGGCTGACTCAGGGGTCAGGTTCTAATATGGAGCCGGCCTGGGCGCCAGACGGTACGAAAATCGCCTTTACAAGTAAACGAGATGGTAATCTAGAAATCTACGTAATGAACGCGGACGGCAGTCAGCAGACTAGGCTGACCTTTAATCCATTCCCAGACCGATACCCAGCATGGCAGCCGTTGCCTGCGGCCGTCGGACCGGACACACTCGGCCCACTCGTAATAGACGCGAGCGCGAGCCCCAATCCTACGGGAGGAGCCGACCAGGTGACAATCACCGCTACCTTATCGGATGTTGGACGCGGTGACTCCAATATTGCATCAGCTGAATTTGGTGGCCTGTTCGGCGCCGGTTTATTACAACCAGTTGATGGCGCTTTCGACGAGCCGATAGAGATAGTGTCTGGAACGATTGACGTTTCATTCCTCACAACAGGTATTTGGCTGATTTTTATTGTTGGTACAGATAGTGCTGGTAACATTAGCGATCCTAGCTCCGTAGAACTTAGGGTTCTTTTTGCAAAGTATGGTGCTCTCGGCGACTCTATTCCAGATGGAAAACGTGATTTATTTGGTCGTGCTGACGGATATCCATTAATCTATCTCAACACATATCTCAGACCGCAAATCGACGAGAGTTTCTCGATAATCGAAGCTTATAAATCAGGCTGGAGTACATCCCGTCTCATTAAATTCGGTGCTGTTGACAAGGTCATATCGGGCATAGGTCAGGAACCGGGCATAGTCACCATCACTATAGGCGCAAATGACTATCTAAAGGCTTGCGGTGGTGGCTTCTGGTGTCTCGCTGAATCTAAAATTCGAAGGAAATGTATTGAAAAACCCTCTTGCCATAGCAGGATCGACAGCGTCGATTCTCCATTCAGAAACAACCTTCGGTCCATTCTCTCACGGCTCAAAGCTGAGACCCAGGCCCAAATTTTCATCACAAACTACTACTTGGGCGACTCTGAGAATCCAGATGCCGTACATCTCATTACCGAACATCTAAACCCCATAATTGAGCAAGAGGCAAAACTTGCTGGGGGCCGTATCACCTTGGTGGATGTCTTCTCCGCTTTCCAAGGCCATACTTGTCATCCCACTGACGAGCAATGGGTTAGCCGGTTTTGCTTCCACCCGAACGCTATAGGCCAGCAGGAAATTGCAAACCTTATTCATGAGGCCTCACGCCCCCACCTGGAACCTTAGCCCTACTGAGCAGTTTGAGCAGTTTTATGAAGATAAAAGTGATGACGGTATATGTGGCCCACCAAATTCCCAACCCCAATAGGTCAGGGATGTAATACGGTCGTCCAAGTATCCACTCAAGTGTCCCCCAAACTATCAACCATAGCGGTATCACTGGAATTGCTATTAGCTCCGAAAAAGAAGGCCACAAATACCACCATCCCAACACTGAGATTCCCAGGCCAACCATTATTGAGATAGTAATCTCCTTTTTCAGGGACCATTTGAACATTAGTTCTCTATATCACAATAATTGCTCCTTAACAATTACTATTCAAAAATGGATATAGTAAAGAGTGTCCCATGGCGCTCTTTTTTGTTTAAAAATCTTATTTTCATTTTATCGGCAGTTCAACGTAGAATATTAAACCCTTATCCAAACTCTTGCTTTTTACTCTTGCTTCTTCTTTGAGAAAACATTGACTTGACAGATTTTTTTCCTACACTATACTGAAGATGAAAATACTATTTGCCGCAGACTGTAGGCATTCCAATAAGACCTATTGAGGTAAGAGAAGATTTTTATTGTCTGCGGCGAAACGCAGATTTTTTATGCCCCGTAGAGGAACCCCGCACTGAAATAAATTTAGTGCGGGACTGCGCTCCCTTCGGTCGCTTGTTTCGAAAGCATTATATTCGAAACCTGCCCCGTAGTGAGCTTGCTCTACTACGGGGTTCTCCTACGGGGTATGGCACTAACAAAAGCTCAAAAACAAAAAATTGTAGAGGGTTTAGCTCAAAATCTGAGCCGTCAAAAGTCACTCGTCTTCGTTGATTTTAAGGGCTTGAAAGTCAACGATATGGCTTATCTTCGAAAGAAAATAAAAGAAACGGGAGGTTTATTGAAAGTGGCCAAAAAGACTTTAATTAAACTGGCTTCAGAAAAAGCCGGCCTTACATTAGAGAAAGAACTGGAAGGGGAAATTGGCTTAGTTTTCGCCTTTGAAGATCCTATTTCCTCTTTAAGGGCAGCTTATCAATTTTCTCAGAGTAATAGAAATTTAAAGATTTTAGATGGAATTTTTGAGGGAAAATTTCTTGAGAGAGGGGACATTATTACTTTAGCCCAATTGCCCACTCGGGAAGAACTTCTCGCAAGCGTCGTGAGGAGCATTTCAGCGCCAATCTCGAGGTTGGTCAATGTTTTGCAAGGAAATCTACGAAATTTAGTCTATCTATTGTCTCAGATAAAGGTCAATCAATAGTTAATCAAATAATTAATCATTAATATGGCAGAAAAAAAAGAAAAAATAGACTCCGAAAAATCTGCGAAAACAGAGAAAAAAGTAGTAGTTCCAGAGAAGTTTAAAGATCTTGTTGAAAAAATTG
>JAHCSE010000012.1 GCA_018609195.1 Patescibacteria group bacterium | reverse complement strand
GGTAGGCTAAAGAAAGGCCCCTTCGGATGCTCCGCAAAATCCTCACCCTCTCCGCCACCGCCTTCCTCGCCGCCTTCGTCTTCCTGATCTTCGCCCCGGCCTCGGCCCAGACCCTGCCGGTGCCGTCGGGCATCTTCACCACCGACTGCCTGGTCGACGCCGCCGATATCGACGAGCTGGCGTGTTCGCCGATCACCAAGGTGGTGATCTATTCCCAGACCCTCACTCCGTCCTCGGTGGCGGCGGCCGTCTGCGCCGAACAGACCTTCACCGTCACCGGCCTGGCGACCACCGACAAGGTGTTCTTCAATCCCGTCGCCACCGGCAACGCCACCGCCGCCGGCCAGGTGCGGGTCTCCGCCGCCGACACCCTGGCGGTCACCTACTGCAACCCCACCGCCGGGGCGCTGACGCCGGCGGCGGGCAGCGCCAACATTGTCGCCCTGCGCTCGTGATGAGCTTCCTCACGCCCGCACTCATTGGCAATCGCCGCCTGCGAGAAACCCCCGAGGGCACGCGCGCCGCCGACCTCGCCCGCGCCACCCTTCTCGGCGGCGACCCGTCGGGTAATGGCTTCGTCGGCCGCAAGACCCTGTTGGGGCAATAGCATGAGCTTCCTCTTCCCCAAGACACCCTCCCTGCCGCCGCCGCCGCCGCCGGCGCCGACGCGCGCCGACCCGGCGATCGAGGAGGCCAGGCGCAAGCAACGCTTGGTCGCCCGCCAGCGCCAGGGCCGCGCCAGCACCATCCTGACCTCCGGCCAGGGCGTCCTCGGCGAAGCCCCGGTGCGGCGCAAGACGCTGCTCGGCCAGTGACCAGATGCGTGATTTTTTGAACCACAGAGATCACGGAGACCACGGAGCAAGAGACAAATGTTTCTTTTTAAACTCCGGGCTCTCCGTGTGCCCGGTGGTGAATTGAAATGACCGAGCTCGCCGCCAAGATCGTCAAGCGCTTCGACGACATGAAGTCGCGCCGCGCCGTCTGGGAAAGCCACTGGCAGGAGGTGACCGACTACGTCCTGCCGCGCAAGTCCGACATCCAGACCATCCGCACGCCGGGCGACAAGCGGATGAAGAAGGTCTTCGATTCGGCGGCGATCGACGCCAACGAGCTCCTCGCCGGGGCGCTGCACTCGATGCTGACCAGCCCGCAGGGGCAGTGGTTCACCCTGATGCTTCGCGACAAGGGGCTGGCGGCGCGCGACGACGTGCGGCTGTGGCTCGACAACACCGCCCGGCGCATGGTCGAGAAGCTCAACAACTCCAACTTCCAGACCGAGATCCACGAGATCTACCTCGATCTCGGCTGCCTCGGCACGGCGACGCTGTTCATCGAGGCCGACGACGACGACACCATCCGCTTCTCGGCCCGGCCGATCTCCGAGGTCTTCATCGCCACCGACGCGCGGGGCCGGGTCGACAGAGTGTACCGGCTGTTCCCGATGACCGCCGGCGCCGCCGCCGGCAAATGGGGTCCGGACGCGGTGGGCGGGCGCATCGCCAAGGTCGCCAAGGAGCACCCCGACGAGAAGGTCAACATCCTCCACGCCGTCTTCCCCCGCGGCGACCGTATCCCCGGCCGCCGCGACGGCGCCAACAAGCCGTTCGCCTCGGTCTACGTCGATCCCGAGAAGCGCCACGAGATCGGCGTCGGCGGCTTCGACGAGTGGCCCTTCGCCGTGGCCCGCTGGACCAAGGTCTCGGGCGAGGATTTCGGCCGTTCGCCCGCCATGAAGGCGCTGGCCGACATCAAGCAGCTCAACCTGATGGCCAAGACCACCATCCAGGCGGCGCAGAAGAAGGTCGATCCGCCGATGCTGGTGGCCGACGACGGCGTCATCCTGCCGGTGCGCACGACGCCGGCCAGCCTCAATTACGCCCGCTTCCTCGCCGACGGCTCCGACCCCATCCGGCCGATGAACACCGGCGGCGATCTGCAGCTCGGCTTCGAGATGGAGGAGCAGCGGCGCGACGCCATCCGCACGGCGTTTTTCATCGACCAGTTGCAGCTCGTCGGCGGGCCGCAGATGACGGCGACCGAGGTGCTGCAGCGCACCGAGGAGAAGCTCCGCCTGCTGGGGCCGATGCTGGGGCGCCTCAACGCCGAGCTCCTGCGGCCGCTGATCGACCGCGCCTTCGCCATCATGTTGCGCGCCGGCGTGTTCGACCCGCCGCCCGATGATTTGTTGGACCAGCAGATCGACGTCGAGTTCACCTCGCCGATCGCCAAGGCCCAGCGCGCCCGGAAGGCGCTCGGCCTGCTGCGCGCCATCGAGGCCGCCGGCCCGCTGATCTCGGCCAGTCCCGAGCTGATGGACAATTACGACGGGGACAAGATTGTCCGGCGCTTCTCCGACATCTTCGACGTCGACGCCGATCTGCTGCGCCCGGAGCGCGGCGTTCTGGCCATCCGCGACGCCCGCAACCGCGCCGCGGTGGAAGAGGCGCAGAAGCAGGACCTCCTCGCCGCCACCGAGGCCGCCGGCAAGCTCCTCCCCGCCCTGACCGGCGCCAACGCCAACGCCGCGCCGGCGGCCGCCAATGCAGCTTAGTCGCCGCCCCAGCGTAAGTCCGCCGAAGCCCCGGCGAAGGCGGGAGGCCGCCAATGCCGCGTGACCAGAGGACAGCGGGCGGATGACGGAGACCAGACCCCCAGGGACGCCGGCAGGTGAAGCCGAGAAGCGCAAGCAGCGCGTCATCGACTACCAGGTGACCTTCAACGCCGAGGCCGGCCGGCGCGTTTACGCCGACCTCCGCCGCTTCTGCAAGATGGACGAGCCGACCTTCGCCGGCGATCCCCAGTTGAGCGCCTTCCAGGAGGGGATGCGCCGGGTCGGCTTGCGCATCCAGGCCTTCCTCGAGCTGAACCTCGACGACGCCGAACCCCGCCCGACCGAGGCGATCACCGATTAGGACCGTCCGATGGCAAGAAAACTCAGAAAGCCAGGCACCCGGTTCACCAAGATAATTGAGCAAGGCCCCAACAAGGGCGACCGGGTAAGTTTTCGCGTCGGCCCAAGCGGCAAGCCTTATCCCATTCGTGTGTTGCGAGACGCCGGAAGCCCATCGACGTTACGTGATAACTCAGGCGTTGAATTCGCCAAAGGAGCAAGAAAATGAGTGACCCCACCGCCGCTGGCGCACCCGATCCCGCCGCGCTTGTCGCGCCAGTGGCACCGACCGCGCCGGTTTCGCCGCCGGCAACGAGCGATTTGACGGATGATTGGTGGAAACAGGATCTTCCTCAAGAAATCCGCGACGACCCGACGGTCAAGACCTTCACGACAATCGAGGGCATGGCGAAGTCGCTGATCAACGCCCAGAACCTCGTCAGCAAGCGGGTCGAGGAGATGACGCCGGAGCAGTTGGGCCAGATCCACGCCCGCCACGGGCGGCCCGACGAAGCGGACGGCTACGTCCTGGCCAAGCCGGAAAGCCTGCCCGAGGGGCTGGAATACCACGATGCCCTGGCGGCCAAGGCCAAGGGGTGGTTCCACGAGGCCGGGCTCAGCCAGGCCCAGGCCGAGAAGCTGCACGGCTTCTGGAACGAGTTCGCGGCGGAGAGCTTCAACGGCGCCAATGTCGCGCGCGAGGCGGCGCAGACCGAGGCCATGAATAAGTTCAAGGCCGAGCTCGGTAGCCAGTTCGAGCCCAAGGTCAATCTCGCCAAGGCGGCGATCCGCGAGTTCGGCGGCCAGGACCTCAAGGATTTCCTCAACGACACCAAGCTCGGCGACGACCCGAGGATGGTCCGCGCCTTCATCAAGATCGGCGAGGCGGTCGGCGAGGACACGCTGGTCAATGGTGACGGCGGCGGTGGCGGCATGACTCCGGCCGAGGCCGAGGCCAAGATCGCCGCCATCCACGCCAACCCGGCCTACACCGACGCCACCAAACCCGAACACGCCGGGCTCGTCGCCGAGATGGCCCGCCTGTTCGCCATCAAGCACCCGCCGGGCTCGGAGACAACGCTCTAAACCAGACACCAGCGAACAGAGGACAGAATGGCACCAATCACATCGAAGCATTTCCCCATCGCCTCGGTCTACGAGGCCTTCGGCAACCACAGCCAGGGGCCCGAACTGTTCAAGAAGATCGAGACCGATCTCCGCGGCCAGGGCTGCGTCGGCCCCATCCTCATCGGCCTGCTGGTCGAGAACGGCGGTCTTTTCATTGCCGGCGAGGGGATCAGACAGGCACCGCCGCCGCCACCGACGGAACCCACCGATGAGCCCGAGACACCGGAGCAAGCCGCCGAACGTCATGTGCGCGAAAACCTCGAGAGACAAAAGCCCGGCGGTATCAAGCGCATAGTGGATGCCGTCATGGGGAACAAACACGGCGCCGAGCCGGCCCTGCACGATCCGGTCTATGGCGAGATCGTCGCCGCGCGCGCCCGCCAGGACGAAAAGTGGGGCGGGCGCGCACAGGACGGTCCCCATTCGACCGAGGATTTTGTCCAACTCATCGCGGCCCAAGTCGGCTCGGGCGGCGACAATTCAATCGTAGGTAATTGGGACGCGGCCCGGCAGGACTTCATCGAGGCCGCCGCGCTGGCCGTCGCCGCCGTGCAGAGCATGGACCGCGTGGCGCCCGCCGCCGGCGGACCCGACGAAACCACCAAGGAGGAGGCAGTCAGTCCTTCGCCGCAAGAGGGCTCCGGCCCGCCGGCGGCCGAAGGCTGATCTCCGACTAGCTTATCCCTCAATCCGGGGAACCCTCCTACGCCCCCACCTTCGCCGAGGCTTCGGCGGGCGAGAAGGCTTCGGAGGGCCGGTTGACGGCGGGAAAGACCGCCGATAGGGGGCCGCGTTAGGCCCAAGGGAACGCCGGCGATGGAAGCCGGGGAACGTCTCCGCCGATGACAACAAACATTGATGGAGATTTTTTGATGTCCACAGAAATCACCACATCGTTCGTCGAAATGTACTCCTCGAACGTCTTGATGCTCTCGCAGCAGAAGGGCTCCCGCCTGCGTTCCCTTGTCAGGATGGAACCCGTCACCGGCAAGAACGCCTTCATCGAGCGCATCGGCACCGTCGCCGCGCTCAAGCGCACCACCCGCCACGCCGACACGCCGCAGCTCGACACGCCCCATTCGCGGCGCCGGGTCAGCCTCGTCGATTACGACTGGGCCGACCTGATCGACGACCTCGACAAGGTGAGGATGTTGATCGACCCGACCAGCCCCTACGCCATCTCGGGCTCCAATGCCATGGGGCGCGCCATGGACGACGAGATCATCGCCGCCATGGTCGGCAATGCCTTCGCCGGCGTCGATGGCTCGACCACCGTCGCCCTGCCCGCCGCCCAGAAGGTGGCGGCTTCCGGCGCCGGCCTCACCGTCGCCAAGCTGCTCTCGGCCAAGGAGATCATCGACGCGGCGGACGTCGATGAGGACATCCCGCGCCACATCGCCGTCTCGGCCAAGCAGGTGACGGATCTGCTCAACACCACCGAGGTCAAGTCGGCGGATTTCAACACCGTCAAGGCCCTGGCCCAGGGCGAGATCAACGCCTTCATGGGCTTCAACTTCATCCGCACCCAGCGTTTGAAGACCGACGCCAACGGCGACCGCCAGGTCCGCGCCTGGGCCCAGGACGGCATCGTCCTGGCGGTCGGCAAGAACCCGATCGGGCGCATCACCGAGCGCGCCGACAAGAACCACGCCACCCAGGTGTTCTATTCGATGGCCATCGGGGCGACCCGTCTCGAGGAAGAGAAGGTCGTCGAGATCGCCTGCGTCGAAGCCTAAGCCGCGGCCTGAAAGGAGTCCTGAATCATGGCTATTGTGAACACCAAATCCAAAGAGATCACCGACCTCGAGGCGGTGCCCCGCGTCATGCTCGACGCGGCGCTCAGCCACGGGCGGTCCCGGGTCAAGAAACGGACGCTGGAGGTCGCGGCGGCGGATGACAACAACTCCGTCTACCGCTTCTTCCGGCTGCGCTCGGACTGGTCGATCCACTCGATCAAGATCTGGAACGACGTCATCGCCGTCGGCACCGATTACGACCTCGGCCTCTACGAGATCGACGGCGGCGCCGTTAAGCTCGTCAACGCCTACGCCGACGCGCTCAGCATGGCGGCGGCGCTGGCCGGCGCCGAGCAGGCCTTCGAGCAGCGCGACGTCGACAAGGTCGAGAACAAGGTCTGGCAGGATGCCGGCGACGCGAAGGACCCGGTCAAGGAATACGACATGGCGCTCACCGGCGTCGTCGTCGGCACCGCCGCCGGCACCATCTCGATCGTCATCGAGTATACGGACGGCACCTGACGCCGCCGTTCACGACCCCTCCGGGGGCGGGCCCAACTATCCCAATATCAGGGGCCCGCCCCCGGCACTTTTGAAGGAGATTGAGGATGGCGTTAAAAAAACCAGTCAAGGTCAAGACCCTGCAGGACGGGCACGAGCTGTGGAAATACGCCGGCTTCACCGAGGCCGACACCGCCGATCCCATCGTCCGCCCCGGCCTCTCGGACGTCACCGTCTACTGTTTGATGAACTCGGGCGCGACGCCGAGGATCGACATCGTCGGCACCCTCGAGCTGACACCGACGACCTACGCCCAGCTCCACGATAACGGCGCCGCCATTATCCAGTTCGCCCAGGCCGCCGGCGTCGCCGAGGCCGCCGTCGTCATCGAGAACGTGACGGCGATACGCCCGCAATTCGGCCTCGGCACCTTCAACGCCGACGTCTATTTCCTGCTCAAGTGAGGCGACCATGGCAAATGACAAAGAGATGACTTTCGCCGAGGCCGGCAAGATCCTCGCCAATTCCGGGCGCAAGTACCGCGCCCTGGAATTCCTCGAGGCCGCCGTCGCCAAGGCGGCCACCGCCGAATCGGCGATCGCCGCGGCCGAGGGCAAGCGCGACCGCATCGCCCTCGAGATCGACAAGCTCGAAGTCGAAAAAAATAAACGGTTCGATTTGTTCACCGAGGCGGTCGATCGGATGGAAGTGGAAATCGGCAAACTCGAACGCGCGCGCGCCGCCGACCACACCGAAGCGGCGGAGGAGCACGCGGCGCTCAAGACCAGCCTGGCGCTGGCCAAGGAAACCGCGGCGGCGGAGCTCGAGGCGCTCGAAGCCGCCTTCGGCGCGCGCCGGCGGGAGCTGGCGGACGAGGAGGCCGAGGCGCGGGGCAGGGCCGAGGACGCCCAGGCCGGGCTGGCGATCCTCGCCGAAAAAATCGCCATGCCGAAGGCGGGTTGAGCCATGGCCGACGATGTCTTCAACATCGCCAAGGGAGCGGGCGCGGAGAAGTTCCGCGACGGCGCCGCCAACGGCCTCCTCCTGCTGCTCAAGGCCAACGAGGCCGAGGCGACGCTGCGCGACCGCGACGAGCTCGCCGCCATGCTGGCCGAGGCCGGCACCACCGAGGCCGATTTCACCAACTACGCGCGCAAGACCGGCCTCGCCGGCACCATCACGGTGGACGACACCAACGACCGGGTCGATGTCGATATCCCCGACCAGACCTGGACCGGCGCCGGCAACGGCGTCAACAACATCCTGACCAAGGCGGTGTTCGGTTACGAGGAGGCGGCGGCGGACGCGTCGCGCATCCCCATCACCCATCAGGACTTCGCCATCACCACCGACGGCTCCGACCTGACCATCCAGCTCAACGCCGCCGGCTTCTACCGCGCCGCCTGAGGAGACCGCCATGGTTTCACTGCCCTCATGGGCCACCCACGTCACCGATAGGCCCCTGACCGTGATCCATGTCGATCCCGACAGGGCCTATCCGGCGCTGATGCGGGAGCTCGGCGTCGAACCCGAGGACCTCGACCGCTACTGGATCGAGGTCCTGCGCACCTTCGTCAAGTTGAGCCTCCAGGTGGCCATGGGGCGCTTCAACTTCGAGATCCGCATCCAGGGCTCGGGCGATTACAAGGGCCGCTGGGCGCTCGCCAGCCATGAGCCCGGCCGCTGGGCCGAGTTCGAGGCCAGGCACGGCAAGGCGCTGGCCGAGCGCTTCGTCCAGCTCTCGGCCAAGGACCACTTCAAGCGCCTGCGCGGCGTCCTGCCGGCGGGCTAGGCGATGCCACGGTGGAGGCTCTATTACGCCGACGGCACGATTTTCTCCAGCGACGACGGGCTGCCGGGCGACGCCCCGGCCTTCGGCGTCCAGTGCGCGGTGCAGCCCGATCCCGAGGTCGGGCGCCTGTGCCTGAACGGATGGGACTGGTACTACTACCACCACGGCCACCGGGAATGGTGGGGCAGCGATCTGCACGGCCTTCTCGATCACCTTTTGCACCGGACGCCGATCACCGCGATCTGCCAGGGCCGCAACGTCCATAACACCGATTATCGCCGGATCATGAAGCGGGCCCAGCAGGACCCCGACTTCCCGCGCAAGAGCGGCGTCAGGAAATCGGAGCGCCCCTAGATGACCCACGCCTCCCCGTCGCTTGACCAGGACAGCTTCCGTGGCCGCAACGACGACGGCTCGGAAAGCGCGGCGACCTGGAAGGCGGCGGTCAACACCAACTGGACGCAGGCCGTCGATGAGAATTTCCGCGTCCGGCAGCTGGTCCAGGAGGTCAACGGCGCGGGCGAGAACAAATTCAACGCCCGGCACCAGTACAACCGCAACGGTCTCGGCTGGAACGATGTCACCGCCACGTCATTGGTGGTCCGCGCCTCGGCCAGCCCCCATTTCGCCGACGAGGCCGCCACCACCCAGCAGCTCGGCGCCGGTCCCTTCGTCATCGGTGCCATGGACGAGGACAACGGCCTCGCCGGGTCCGGCAACCAGATCGACCTCGCCGGTTCGGATGAGACCGAGGTCGAGTATTGCTGCCAGATACGCGGCGCCGATGTCGCGAATGGCGACACCGTGGAGCTTCGGGTCGTGCGCGATGGCGGCACGCTCGAGACCTGGACCAATACGCCGTCGATCACCGTCAGCGCCGCCACCGTCGTCACCGTCGGGCTGGCGACGGAGACCGATACCGCGCTTGGGGTCTCGGCGGCCAAGAGCAAGGCGGTCGGGCTGGCGACCAGCCCCGAGACCGCCCCGGCGGTTACCGCCGCCCAAGGACGCACCGTTGTCGTCGGCCTCGCTATCAGCACCGAGATCGCCCTCGCGGTCTCCTCGGCCAAGGCAAAGGCGGTCTCACAGGCAATCTCAACCGAAATCGCCCTCGCGGTCTCCTCGGCCAAGGCAAAGGCGGTCTCACAGGCAATCTCAACCGAAATCGCGCTGGCGGTCGGCGCCGCCAAGGCGCTCGCCATCGGCCAGGCACTCGAGACCGACAGCGCCCTCGCCGTCGCCGCCGCCAAGGCGTTGCCCATCGGCATCGCCATCGAGACCGACAGCGCGCTGCCGGTCATCGCCGCCCTCGCCGCCGCCGACGCCAACGGCGCCGGCGGCGCCTTCATCCCCACCTTCCGGCC
>JAHCSE010000011.1 GCA_018609195.1 Patescibacteria group bacterium | reverse complement strand
ATAATTTAGAAATTTTAAAAAAAGAGTCAAAAAGATTACTTTTAAAATTTCTTATCGAAAAACCAAAATTAATTCGTTTAATTGGAGTAAGGGTATCTCATTTAAGCTAAATAAAGAGTAGCTTTAATAATTTAGAGTTTTCCACAGGACAAGATTTTTTGCATTTGATAGTATTAAAAAAAATGAAATAGCCATTTTTGAGTGGCTATTTTATTGATTTTAGGTTAAAATTTTGGTACAATTGAAATAATATGCAACTTTTCAACCCGCCTCGCCAGATGAAGCCGGCGGGAAAAAATCTTTTTATCTTTATTTTTTTAATTTCAGCACTTCTGATCAGTTTTGGATTAGGATTTTTCGTAGGGGAATCGCAAGTGGAATGTCCAATTTGTCCTCCAGAAGAAATCGATTTTTCTCTTTTTTGGGAAGCTTATTATCAACTTCAAGAGAAATTTTCAGATCCAGAAAAATTAGATGTCGAGAAAATAATTTATGGAGCAATTTCAGGAATGGTAAAAAGTCTTGGAGATCCCTATACTATTTTCCTTAACCCTGAAGAAAACAAAAGATTTCAAGAGGATGTAAAAGGAGTATTTGAAGGAGTTGGGATGGAGATTGGAATCAGAAAAGGAGAATTAACAGTTATTTCTCCTTTGGAGGGAACTCCTGCAAAGAAGGCTGGAATTAGAGCTGGAGATACAATTATTAAAATAGATGATACGGTAACTTCAGATATTACCATTGATGAAGCAGTGGGTCTCATTCGAGGTCCAAAAGGGACAGAAGTCACCCTAACCATTTTTAGAAAAGATTGGGAAAGAACTAAAGATATCAAAATTGTCAGGGCCGCTATTGAAATTCCGTCTCTTGCATGGGAACTACTCGCCTCGGCAGGCGAAGCTGACGGGAAGGAAGAAAATATTGCCTATCTTAAACTTTTTCATTTTACTGAAAGAGCAAGATTTGATTTTAATAAAGCTGCAGTTGAAATTTTAAACAGCCCTGCTGAAAAAATAATTTTAGATTTAAGAAATAATCCTGGAGGTTTTTTGGAGGTAGCCCAAGATGTAGCCGGCTGGTTCTTAGAACGAGGAAAAATTGTGGCTATTGAAGATTTTGGCGAGGGGAAAACCAAAAAAGAATATAAAGCTAGAGGAAATGCTCGATTTGTGGATTACCCAATAGTAATTTTAATCAACCAGGGAACGGCTTCTGCCTCTGAAATTTTAGCTGGAGCCTTAAGAGATCACCGGGAAATAAAATTAATTGGAGAAAGATCTTTTGGCAAAGGATCAATTCAGGAATTATCTGAATTAAAAGAAGGCTCCTCCCTGAAAATAACCGTAGCTAAATGGCTAACTCCAAAAGGAGAAATTTTAACTGATGTTGGCCTTAAACCAGATATCGAAATAGAAATAACCGAAGAGGACTATGAGGAAGAGAAAGATCCTCAGTTAGATAAAGCAATCGAAGTAATCAGAGAACTGTGAAAAAAAGAGTCATTATATTAGTTTCAGGACTAGTTCAGGGAGTATTTTATCGATCAGAGACCTTGCACAAAGCCAAAGAATTGAATTTGACTGGCTTTGTCAAAAATGAGCCAGATGGCAGAGTTAAAATTATAGCCGAAGGAGTTGAAAGGCATTTAGAAAAACTGATTGAATGGATAAAGCAAGGTCCAACCCTTGCGAAAGTGGATAACATTGAGGTAAAATGGGATAAAGATAAAAGAGAATTCGAAGATTTTAAAATAGTATACTAAAATGAAGATTATTCTTCTTCAAGACGTTGAAAATTTAGGAAAGAAATATGAAGTAAAAAATGTTAAAGCAGGCTATGCGAGAAATTTTTTAATTCCGAAAGGCCTGGTAAAACCTGCTACGAAAGAAGTGTTGAAATGGTTAGAAACCCAAAAAGAGATTGAAACAAAGCTGGCTGAAGAAGAGTTAAAGAAAGTTCAAAATTTTGTCTCAGAAGTAGATGGTCTAGAAATAACTATTTCAGTTAAAGTCGGAGAGGAAGGACAGCTTTTCGAATCAATTACTCCTCAAAAAATTGCGGAAAAATTAAAAACTGATGGTTTTGAAATAAAGAAGAACCAAATTCTTTTGGCGGACCCAATTAAAGAATTGGGAGAGTTTCCAATAAAAATTACTTTCGCCCATGGATTGGAAGCTGAAATAAGAGTGATAATCGTTGAAGAAAAATAGAATGGCCAAATATATTTTTATATCCGGGGGAGTTATGTCTGGTATTGGTAAAGGAGTAGCCACAGCTTCCATCGGAAAGATTTTACAAAGCAAAGGTTTTAAAGTTACTGCAATTAAAATTGATCCTTATATCAATGTCGATGCCGGAACCATGAACCCAATTGAGCATGGGGAAGTTTTTGTCACCGATGATGGAACAGAATGCGATCAGGATATAGGGAATTATGAAAGGTTTCTCAATCTAAATTTAACTACTGACAACTACATCACCACTGGCAGAGTTTATCAGACGGTAATTAATCGAGAAAGAAATTTAGAATACGAAGGAAAATGTGTTGAAGTTGTGCCTCATATTCCAGAAGAAGTAATCTCCAGAATTAAAAAAGTTGCTAAGAAAACCAGAGCTGACTTTGTTTTAATAGAAATCGGAGGAACGGTGGGGGAGTACCAAAACCTTTTATTTTTGGAAGCAGCGAGAATGATGAAGTTATCGCGCCCTCAAGATATTCTTTTTATTTTGGTTTCTTATTTACCAATTCCAAAAATGATAGGAGAAATGAAGACGAAACCCACTCAACATGCCGTCAGATCCTTGAATATGGCTGGTATCCAGCCAGATATCATTATCGCCCGTTCTCAGACACCGGTTGATAAACCCAGAAAAAGAAAAATTTCTATTTTTTGTAATGTTTCTCAAGAAGATGTTATTTCCGCTCCCGATATTGAATCAATTTATGAGATTCCAGTGAATTTCGAAAAAGAAAATTTAGGAAATATCATTTTAAAAAAAATTGGCTTAAAATCAAGGAAAAATAATTTAAAAGATTGGGAGAATTTAATACACACCATCAAGCGTACCAAAAAGAAAGTTCGAATTGGAATTATCGGAAAATATTTTAAAACGGGTCGCTTTACCTTGCTGGACTCTTATATTTCAGTCATTGAGGCAATTAAACAAGCCTCTTGGTTTCACAAAAGAAAACCTGAAATTTCTTGGATAGGAGCTGAAGAATATGAAAAAGATCCGAAATCACTGAAAGAATTGAAAAATTACGATGGGATAATTGTTCCTGGTGGTTTTGGCCAAAGAGGAGTAGAAGGAAAGATAAAAGCCATTGAATTTTGTAGAAAGAATAAAATACCCTTTCTAGGACTTTGTCTGGGAATGCAACTAGCAGTAATTGAATTTGCGAGAAACGTCTGTGGTCTGAAAACTGCTAATTCCACTGAGTTTTCCAAAAATTGTAAATTACCGGTAATTGATGTTCTCCCTGAGCAGAAAGCTCTTTTGAAAGAAAAAAGATATGGGGGAACAATGAGATTAGGGGCTTACCAATGTAAAATAGCACCCAAAACGGCTAGTTCTCGAGCCTATGGAGGTTCTGAAACCTCTGAGCGCCATCGACACCGCTATGAGCTAAATAATGGCTTTAGAGATACTTTGGAACAAAAAGGAATGATAATGGCAGGTATCAATCCAAAGAGAGATCTTGTAGAGATTATCGAGTTAAAAAATCATCCTTTTTTTGTCGGAACTCAGTTTCATCCAGAATTCAAATCAAGACCACTAAACCCCCACCCTTTGTATAAAGAGTTTATCAAGGCAGCTCTGAAAAATAAAAAGTGATTGAGGCTGGATCTCAATCACTTGGAACTTTTGTTAAATAAGGTTCGGTTTGAACAGCTTAAGGTTCTACATTAACAATTTTAGCAATCCTCTGGGAATTGTCGAACCTTCTAGTTCTTTTTGTTCCAAAGCGAACTTTGCCCTCTTTTAAGGCATATAGAGTATCATCTTTTCCCCTTCTGACATTTTTGCCAGGTAGGAATTTCGTACCTCGCTGCCGGATAATAATCATTCCGGTTTTGGCTAATTGTCCTTCAAATAGCTTTACCCCAAGATATTTTGGCAGAGAGTCCCTTCCTAACCTGGTAGCCCCTGTAGCTTTCGTTTTTGCCATATTATGGTATAATAGAAAAAATTAAACAACTTGTCAAAGATTATCAAGAGGATATAATATTAGTAATCGGAGTTATTTTAATTTCTTTACTTTCTTTTGCTGCTGGCTACATTATAGCTAAACAACAAGAGAAAGAACCAATCCGCATCGAATATGACCGACAAAATTCCATATCATATCGTTTTATTTCCTGATGGGAATCGGCGTTGGGCTCGTAAAAGAGGGCTGTCAACTCTAAGAGGCCACCAAGAAGGTTATCGAAATTTAATAAAGTTTTGTGAATGGTGTAAAAAGAGGGGAGTGAAAATTCTAACTGCTTTTGGTTTCTCCACAGAAAATTGGAAAAGACCCAAAAAAGAGGTTCGTTATTTAATGAAATTATTTGAACAAATTTTATCTCAAAATATAAAAAAGTATCAAAAAAATACGGGATATCACGAAGAGGGGATAAGGATTAGAATAATCGGCCAAAAAGAAAAATTACCAAGCTCTCTGCAAAAGATAACAGAGAGGATTGAAAATTTAACTAAAGACTGCAAAAACCTTCATCTGAACTTAGCCGTAAGTTATGGCGGCAGATGGGATATTGTTCAGGCATTACAAAAGATTGTTAGAAAAAAAATCCCAGCCAAAGACATCACCGAAGACCTAATAAACAATCATCTTTCAACAGCCGGTTTACCAGCCCCTGATTTAGTTATCCGGGCTGGTGACGAAAAGCGTATCTCTAATTTTGTCATTTGGCAAGCAGCCTATTCAGAGCTTTATTTTTCGAATAAATTATGGCCAGATTTTACTGAGAAAGATTTAGATGAAGCTTTAAGAGAGTATGCCTACCGCCAAAGAAGATTCGGAGAATAATCAATAAGAGCTGTTTTAATATTGTGCGACATTTAATTAGTGAAGAAAAACCGTTAGGGAATATCCCTTAACGGTTTTTTATTCTTTTAAATTCTTGCCACTATGGAATTTCCGATGGATATCACGCAACCTTTTAGAAGTTACGTGGGTATATATCTGGGTTGTAACGATATTTTTGTGGCCCAAGAACTCCTGAATAGCCCTTAAATCAACTCCTTGACTTAATAGGTCCGTGGCATAGGAATGACGAATGGTGTGGGGAGTAGTAAAAATGGGCACACCAGCCAATATTGCGTATTTTTTAACGATTCTTTCGATGGACCGAGGCGTTAGGCGATTCTCTGTGTCTTTTCTGGCCCTATAATGAATAAATAGGGCTTTCTCTTTGTCCTGGCGGGTTTCCAGATATTTTTTAACCCAGGATAGGGCTCTTTCAGAGAAATATATGGTTCGAGGATTATCTCCTTTACCAACAATACCAATTTCCAGATCCTTTTTATCTTTTATATTAACGAATTGTTCTCGATTTAAGGCAACTAACTCAGCTATTCTAAGGCCAGTTGAAAAAAATGCTTCCAAAATTGCCCTATCTCTTAGGCCAATTATTGTTTTAGTATTTGAGGATAGTAAAAGCTTCTCAATTTGCTCTAAATTAAGGAATTTTACAGTTTTTCCCTTTTGAGCGTCCTTTGGGAGCTTTACCTTGTCTGTTGGTACCGAAACTATATCTCGTTCGGTAAAGTAGCTTAGAAGGGCCCTCAGGGCGATTAAATAGTAGTTTTGGCTAATCTTCTTGAGAGAATTGCCGGTTTTGGGGTCGATAGATCGGGACAGAAAGAGCCGATAGTCCCAAATATCCTGGGGAGTTAATTGGTTTGGTTTTAAATCTTTTTTATTTTTTTCCTCTAACCAAAAAATAAATTTATTTAAATATATTTTATAATTTCTCTGAGTGTTGTCAGATAATCCTTTTTCTACTTCACAGTAATCTAGGAAATCTGGGATGTATTCTATAATAGTTTTTTGAGAGATAGGCATAATAAGATACAAAGGGGCGGTTTACCTATATTGTACGACCTTATCTATCTATATAATAAGGGGGTCAAAACCCCTGTCAATAGGAAAAACACTACTCCCCTATGGGTTATATATGTAAAATATTTTAGAATTCGTGGTTTTTTAAAAACAAAAAGGCGGCTTGACTTGCGTCGCACCGCTATTTTAGAAAGTGGTCTAACTGGTTTCTTCTAGGGTTTTATACCGTAATTAGCACACCCTCTTTGAATAAGATCGAGAAATCCTAACCCGTGGTCGAGGGCCTCATTAAGCTTAGCTTTCATTTGCTCTTTGACGCCCTTTAATTCCCGGCGAGATTCCATGGTTATCACTTTCCAGTCATCTTCATCTTCACAAAGAGTAATACCTCCTCCAACCTGAAGAATTCCTGAAGGAGTTGGTCGTCGGGCGTTAATCTCGTCAACGAGTCTTTTCCCTTCTTCATCTAAATCCTGAAGAACAGAAAGGATTCCTCTCTGTTCACCTGAAAGAGAACTCATCACTTCTTCTGTGAGAGGAACCGGCTCAGGAAATCCTTCTTCTCTAATTCTTTCCCGTTCTATCTGTTTAGTTTCGGTCACTTCTCGTCTCCTTTCCTTTTTCAACGTCAAGAAGATTGCAATAAAGCTCTTAGTTCTTCAATAGACATATTATTCCATTCAGCCCGCAAGACAAGGCTTTGTCTTTCCATATCGAGTGCTTCTCTTTCTTCTCGAGTCATCCCCTCTTCAAATCCCATATCAGCTCGGGAAAGAAGTTCGTCTATTAATTCAAACTTTTCCTGAAATTCTGAAGTATTTTTCTGTGTCAAGGTGCTGCACCTCCTTTTATGATTCTATATCGTAACAATTCTCATAAAATAAGTCAAGCTCGAGGATGATTCCCCTACCCCGTTGCAAACCGCCCTATTTTTTCTTTTCCAGCTCAAGACATACCGAGTTTACGCAGTACCGCTTTCCACCCTTGTCTTTGGGGCCATCATCAAATATATGCCCCAGGTGCGCCTTGCATTTTTTACACACAACCTCTGTCCGCTTCATTCCGTGACTCAAATCTTCCTTCAACTCAATATTTTCTCGATTAATGGGCTCCGTAAAGCTTGGCCAGCCCGTATCCGAGTCAAATTTCGCATCCGAAGAAAAAAGAGAAACTTCACAAATGGCACACTTGTATATCCCTTTTTCGTGGCTGTTCCAGTATTTCCCGCCGAATGGGACTTCCGTGCCCTTTTCCCTCGCCATGCGGTAAAGCTCGGGAGACAACTCTTTGTCTTTTTTCATAGGTTATAATGATTTGCCTTATGATTTTACAAGTTCCACGAATTCTTTTTCAAGCTTGCGAATTTTAGGGGTAATTACTGTCCGGCAATATGCCTGAGAAGAATTTTTCCGATAGTATTCCCTGTGATAATCCTCGGCCTCGTAAAATTTGGTGTGCGGCTTTAGCTCCGTCACAACCGATTTCCCCTCTTTAAAAAGCGAATCGTTGAGGTTTTTCATATATGCCTCGGCCGCCCGTTTTTGCCATTCGCTCGTGTAGAGAATGATGGAGCGGTATTGGGTACCCACATCTGCTCCCTGCCGATTGGGCGTGGTGGGATCATGCGTTGCAAAAAATACCGTCAGTAAATCCTCATAGCTTATCTGATTTGGGTCAAAGTCAATTCTGATTACTTCCGCATGCCCTGTCTTGCCCTCGAACACTTCTCCGTAGCTTGGATTTTCTTTTGTTCCGCCCTCGTACCCCGGCACCACCGAAATCACCCCTTTCAACCTTTCAAATACTGCCTCGGTGCACCAAAAACACCCCCCGCCGAAAATCGCAACCTCTACTTTATTCTTCATTTTTATTTTTCATTTTAGACGGTTTTTGATTATAACCAACTCCCATTTTGACGGGCAAGTGGAAAAACTACGCTCCCCTATAGGATACAACGCCCAATCCGAGGGGACGGACAATATTAGAACCTATCTTAAAGAAAATTCTTTAACTAATTCCCAACAAGTGCCGTGCTCACCCATTTTATAAATAGCGATTTTATCAGCTGTAAATTCGGGAATATCCCATCTAATTTCTTCTGATATAGTTTTCGCCAATAATTCGTCTTTTAATCTAATAATTGTGAGATGAGGAAAGTATAAACTCATTGAATCAGGGTATCCGTATTTTTT
>JAHCSE010000010.1 GCA_018609195.1 Patescibacteria group bacterium | reverse complement strand
GTAGTAAAATAGGAGAAAAGCTATGGTTATCAATAAAATTTTGAAAAAATGTAACACCAGAGAGTGAAAAAAGAGGTTGAGACAGCATAGAATGTGTTGATTCCAGCGCTGTACAAATTTGACAACATGCACTTTCATTGTTAATCTAAGCTCAGATATGCAAAAACTAATCATTCGACCCAAAACTAGATTACCTTTAGAGAAAGCTCCTCGGGAAATATTGGAAATTTGGAGAAAGGTTAAGGGAATTTGGAGAAAAAAGAAAATTTCTCCAGTCTTGTATTTAAGAAAGAGCAGGAAAGAATGGGAGAAAAGAACTCTTTAATTCTTTATGTTTACTCTGGATACTAATGTTATTATTTACTTCTTTAAAGGAGATCAAAAAGTTACTAAATTTTTGGACGAGAGTATTCTCAAAGGCTCTCGTTTCTATATTTCTTCCATTACTGAAGCTGAACTTTTAGGCTACCCAGAGATAACTCCTAATGAGCTTTCTAAAATCGAGGCAATTCTAAAAACTTTAGTTATTGTCCTGGTGGACTCCCAGATTGCAAGATTAGCTGGCTCTTTGAAGAGAAGGTATAAAATTTCTTTACCAGACAGTATTATTGCTGCCACTAGCTATCTCACTAATACGGTTTTAGTGACCAGAAATATCAAAGACTTTAGAAAAATTAAAGAGATTTCAGCGAAGTTTATTTAGATAACCGTTATTATAGAGTTTCCCCCGCGCCGAAGGTGCGGCTTTTTTGTTTGTCTTGGGTTTGAAAAGGTAGTAAAATAGGAGAAAAGCTATGCCCCGTAGAGAAATTTTGACTGCTGTGGGGCAGTAAGAAATAATTAGTCAAAATTCTTCTACGGGGGTATGGCTATTGAGAAAATTTTGAAAAAATTGATGCTAGTATAATATGGAATTCATTTTTCTTAATAAATTGATAGTATTTTTAATCAGTGCCATTGCTATCTGGTTAGGAGGTTTAGTTTACTTCAATAATCCGAGAGGGAAAATAAATAGAATATTTGTAGTGATGGTAGTTTTGATGCTTTCCTGGGTTAATTTTGCCTTCTTTGCAAGATTAATCGGCCCGGACACAAGTGATTTGTCCTCGTTATTCCTTAAAATCGCCTGGTTTGTAACCCCTCCTTTTTTCGTTCTTCTCTATTTCTTAATTATTTATCTTCTCAATAAAGAAAGAGAATATCAATTTTTAAGCAAAGTTGTTTTACTTGTTGGAGGAATTACCACTCTTGTTGTAGGATTTACTGATTTAATAATTAAAGGAATAAAATTTGTTGATGAAGATCTGACAATAATTTATGGTGTAGGTATGCTTCCTTCTTTGGGGATCATATTTTTTTTGATATTAGCAACCTTATATCCTTTAATGAAAGGATATTTAAAATCTCCCCTCAAAGAAAGAGGGAAAATAGAATACTTCTTGGTTGGAATTTTGATATTTTATTTAAGTAACGTTGTTTTTAATATAATCTTCCCTATATTCTTAGGTATTACCCGTTTTTATTATATAGGCGATTATTCCGCCATTTTTCTCCTCGGCTTCACTGGCTACGCCATTTTAAAAAGGCAACTTTTTGGTATAAAGACAATATTTGCTACTTTTATTATTAGCTTAATTTTAATTTTAATTTCTTTAGACATTTTTCTAATAGCTACAGAATCATCTTTTCAAATATTAAAAATAGGAATTTTGATCTTATTACTTTATTTTAGTTATTTACTTAGTAAAAGTGTTAAAGAAGAAATAGATAAGAGAGAGGAGTTAGAAAAGTTAACCAAAGGAATGGAAATATATATTAGAGGGCTTATTAAAGAGAAAGGTCTTCTGAAAAATGATATTAAAGAAAAAATAAAAGCGCTACATCGAAAAGTCGAGGAGCTAGAAAGACTGATAGGGTTATAAGTTGATATAATAATGAACAAAAAAATAAAATAAGAAATAGATAGAAGAATCATGATAATTGAGAAAATTCT
>JAHCSE010000009.1 GCA_018609195.1 Patescibacteria group bacterium | reverse complement strand
GCTTCGACGGCCGTATCTCCAATATTTAATCCCAACTCTTTCGCGCTGTAAACTGCTTGGCTGACAGCTCCTCTTACAGCTTCATCTTGTTTTCCCCCAGATTCCATAATACCTTCTATAGTTCCACTAACAATTCCTTTGATAGCTTGTATGACAGAGCCTCCGATATCAGCAACGCCAGAAATCGCACCTTTCACAATGGAAGCTGGAACGTTAATGCCAGCCGTAACAAACTCACTCGTTTCTTTAAGAGTGGTAATCGTTATTTTCTTTACGACGCCAATAACCGTGCTTCCTACATCAGCAGTCCCCTTGAGGGAGGCTGTCACGCCGCCCTGAACACCATTCACAAGACGTGAAATAAGAGAAAATACCATATGTGTTATTGTAGTTAATTTATATAAAAATACTCGACCTTACTGCATTATACTTGATTATATTTGATTATACAAATTTTTTTACTTTTTAAAGTTCTACATTTTTCTATTAATAATGGATTAGTTTTATACATAAAGAAAGAAGTGCGCCCAGCAGGAATCGAACCTGCAACCTTTGGATTAAAAGTCCACTGCTCTACCTAGTTGAGCTATGGGCGCAAGCACCTATAATCCTTCCTCCTTCAATCTTTCTAATAATTCTCGTTGTTTTTTACTTAATCTTTTCGGTGTCTTAACGATTAATTCTACATATAAATTCCCTCTTCCTGAACCTGAAAAATGGGAGGTGCCTTTTCCAGGAATCCGTAATACTTTCCCTGACTCAGTGCCAGGCGGAACCTTAAGTAAGATTTTGGTTCCTTCTAATGTTTCCACCTCTATTTCATCTCCCAAAGCAGACTGAGAAAAGGAAATAGGTAAGGAAACATATAAATCATCCCCTTTTCTTTTAAAAATTGGATGAGGTCTTACTAAAATTCGGACATACAAATCTCCTGGCCTTCCCTTTTTTCTTCCAGCCTCTCCTCTTCCTTCAATTTTTATTACCTGGTTTAAATCAACACCAACTGGAATGAAAATTGAAATTACATCAGTCCCCCTAATTCTTCCCTCGCCTTTACAGACATTGCAAGACTTTTCAGGTCTTTGACCTTCCCCCCTACATTCGGGGCAGACGACAAATCTCGTAAATGAGCCAAAAAATGTCCTTTTTATCTGTTGAACCTCGCCTGTTCCCCGACAAGAAAAACACTCATTGATGGGTTTCCCCGGTTCAGCTCCCATCCCCTGACATCGAGAACATAAAATCATTTTATGTAAAGAGATTTCTTTTTCCTCCGTTTTAAGGGTATCTTGCAAAGAAATTTCAAGATCAATTTCAATATCTTTACCTTTCCTTAAATCTCTTTTTGTTTTTACTCCCCCAAGCCCAAATAATTCTTCAAAAATTTCTCCCAGATCTCCCAAATCAAATTCTAAACCCTCTCCAGATTTTCCCCAGTTAAAACCACCAAAACCAAAATCTGGCCTTCCCTCGAATACCCCGCCAAATTGATCATATTGAGTCCTTTTTTCCTTATCTGAAAGAACCTGGTAAGCTTCATTTATTTCCTTAAATTTCTTTTCATCTCCCCCTTTGTCTGGATGATATCTATGAGCAAGTTTGCGATACGCCTTTTTTATTTCCTCTGGAGAGGCATTGTGCGAGATACCTAAGATTTTATAGTAATCTTTCATGTTTATTTCTCTTTAAATACGAAGTATTCAAGGTTCTGTAAGCGAAGCTTACAGGTTCTTATATTCTCCTTCTTCAGTTTCAGGGCCTTTATCAGTAGGTTTTTGATCATTGGTCTTTCGATATAATTCAGCTCCAACTTTTTGGATAGCCTGAGATAATTCAGAGGTTTTATTTTTTATTTCTTCTATATTATCATTATCTTTCACCTTGTTCAAACTCTCTAATCTTGCACTTATCTCTTTTTTTGAATCTGGATTAATTTTATCTCCAGCCTCTCTCATGGTTTTTTCGGTAGTGTAAATCAGGTTATCCGCCATATTTTTAGCTTCAATTAACTCTTGTTTTTTTCTATCTTCTTCAGTATGGAGTTCAGCTTCTTTTTTCATTCTCTCTACCTCTTCTTTAGAAATACCGGTGGACCCCTCAATTCTAATTGATTGCGCTTTTCCGGTTGCCTTATCTTTTGCCGTAGCATTCAAGATGCCGTTCGCATCAATATCAAAAGTTACCTCAACCTGAGGAATTCCCCGAGGGGCGGGAGGAAGCCCATCCAAAATAAATCTTCCAAGAGTTTTATTATCAGCTACCATTGGTCGCTCGCCTTGTAAAACATGAATTTCAACTGATGGTTGATTATCTGCAGCAGTGGAAAAAATCTGGGTTTTTTCAGTGGGAATGGTGGTATTTTTAGGAATCAAGATGGTATTGACCTGGCCCAAAGTTTCAATTCCCAAAGAAAGAGGGGTGACATCCAAAAGTAAGACCTCTCGAACTTCTCCTCCCAAGATTCCGCCTTGGATCGCAGCCCCAATGGCCACGACTTCATCAGGATTAATGCCTTTGTGAGCCTCTTTGCCAAAAAGATTTTTTAGCTCAGTTTGAATTTTTGGCATTCTGGTCTGACCTCCAACCAAAACTATTTCATTAATATCCTTGGTATTAAGTTTGGTTTCTCTTAAAGTTTGTTTAACCAAATCAAGTGATTTATCAACATAATCTTTGACCATATTTTCGAGTTTTGCTCTGGTTAATTTGAAATTGAGATGCTTAGGGCCAGAGGCATCAGAGGTAATAAAAGGAAGATTGATCTCCGTTTCCAGAGTGGTAGATAATTCAATTTTAGCTTTTTCCGCAGCCTCCTTTAATCTTTGTAGAGCCAAAGGATCTTTGGATAAATCAATTCCCTGATCTTTTTGAAATTCTTCTATCACCCAGTCAACTATCCTTTGATCGAAATCATCTCCACCTAAATGGGTATCACCACCTGTGGCCTTCACCTCTATTGTATCTTCTCCAATATCCAAAATGGAAATATCAAAAGTTCCCCCTCCCAAATCATAAACCACAATTTTTTCATCCTTCTTTTTCGTTAGCCCGTAACTCAGGGCTGCAGCTGTCGGTTCATTAATTACCCTTTTCACATCAAAACCTGCAATTTCTCCAGCTACTTTCGTTGCCTTTCTTTGGGAATCATCAAAATAGGCAGGACAGGTAATGATAGCTTCAGTAATTTTTTCTCCCAATTTATCTTCACAATCTTGCTTTATTTTTTGTAAGATCATAGCTGATATTTCTGGAGGTTTGTACCATTTCTCTCCCATTTTCACTTCTACTCCTTGATCTGGAGCTTCTCTAATTTCATAAGGGAGAAGTTTCTTATCCTTCTGGACTTCAGGATCTGAAAATCGACGACCCATAAGCCTTTTAATTGAAGAAATTGTGTTTTGAGGATTGGTAATCTGCTGACGCCGAGCTAAAATTCCAACCAATCTTTCTCCATTTTTTGTCAAAGCAACAACCGAAGGAGTAGTTCTTCCCCCTTCTTTATTTTCAATTATTTTTGGTTCCCCGCTTTCAACAACTGCTGCTGCTGAAAAAGTGGTTCCTAAATCAATACCTATAATTTTTGGCATATGATTGTAGTTCGCAGCTGGTAGTTAGTAGTTTGGGAATAGTTTTTAAAAATCCCAAAATACAAGATACTAAATACGGGCTACTATGTTATTTTGAAACCTTCACCCCAGCACAAATTTTGCGAGAAATTTCTATGGCGGCACGCTCTCCTTCGGAAAGGCTTATTCAGCCCCGCATGCCGCGAGAGTTTTCCAAAAACTCTGATAATATTATAAAAAATCTTAATTGGGATGGCAAAATTTATACGGGGTTTCGGCTCACTTCGTGACCCTCACTTTAGCAGGGCGTAAGACCTTGCCGTGAATCAAATAACCCTTTTGGACCTCTTCAATAACTATACCAGATTCTTTCTCGTTTGCCGCGACTTCTTCAACTACTTCCTGAAAATTCGGATCAAATTTTTCACCTAAAGTTTTTATTTCTTCAACCCCCTGGCTTTTAAGGAAATCCCGGAAGTGATTCTTAATTTGTAGAATTCCTTTGAAAAACTGATTACTTCTCAAATCTTCAGGTAATGCTTTTTCTCCTCTTTCTAAATCATCTAAAATTGGCAAAATTTTCAAAATGAGATCAGTATGTGAATAGTTTAAAATCTCTCTCATTCTTTCCATCTCTTCTTTTTTATAGTTCAAAAAATCAGCTCGAGATCTCTGCCAGCCAGCCAAAAACTTCTCCTTCTCCCTTTGACACTTCTCCAATTCTTTTTTTAATTCATCAGCCGGTGGAGGAGTGTGAGTGGCGGGTCGGCCAGCTAAGTCTTCCCGCTTCGCGGGAGGCCTCGTCCTTGGGTTGTAGTCTTTTTTGTCTTCTGGCACAGAATTTCCTATTTTAGAATTTTTCTAAAAATTTTGCTAAAGAATTAATCAAATTAATATTTTTTTGGTAGGCCATTCTTTTTGGCCCCAAAATTATTAATCCTCCTTCTTCTTTGGGAAAATGACATCTTGAAAAGATAAGAGTAAAATCTTTAGCTTTGGACAAGGGATTCTCTTTGCCAATGTAAATTTGGAAGTCGGGAGAATCTCTAAAAAATTCTCCAATATTTTTTTCCCAATCTTCCATCATCCCAACAAATCTTAAAAGATAATTCAGATCTCCAAACTCGGGCTCTTTTAAAATCTCCTCCCAGCCTTCTTTTAAAATAAGTTCTTTTTCTGACAAATAACTCATTGTCAAATTTGAGGTAAGTTCTGCCATTCTCTTAGTTAGAACCCGAACGAATTGAAAGGAATCTTTGATCTCCTTTTCTATCTGGTCAATTTCTTCAAACACCTTCGCATCCTCAGAATCTAAAACACTTTCTTTTAATAAATTGTCTACAAAAAATCGATAGCCTTTATCCGTAGGTGCTCTTCCTGCTGAAGTGTGAGGTTGGTAAAGATATCCCTTATCAGCTAATTTTTGCATTTCAATTCTGATGGTAGCAGGAGAAATTCCAAAATCGCCTTTTTGTTCAATCAATTGAGAGCTGACAGGTTGAGCCAAGTTGATATATTCCTGGATTATCCTATTTAATATTCCTTCTTGACGTTCAGTAATGTTCACACTTCTATTATAATTAGCTTAAATTAGCAGTCAAGACCTTTGATTGCTAATTCCATTGTACATAAACAAAATTAGTAGTCAACTCCTACTATATTTTTAAAGTCTATTTTGATAAGATAATTTAATGCCAGAGATAATGAAAAATAAGGTCGTTCTCTTTTTATTAATTATCTTAATAATTGCCTCTTTTTTTAGATTGTGGCAGTTAGATACAATCCCTCCCGGCCTTTATCCAGATGAGGCAATTAATGGAAATGAAGCTATTTTAAATCCAGGGCAAATTTTTTATCCAGAAAATAATGGTAGAGAAGGTTTATTTATTAATTTAATTTCTCTATCTTTTTTAATTTTTGGAATATCTATCTGGTCTTTGAAAATTGTTCCAGCGGTTATTGGCATCTTAACTATTCTTGGCTTATATTTATTAACTAAAGAATTATTTTCTACCAACAATCCAACAATCCAACAATCCAACAATCATTGCTCTTCTCTCCAGTTTTTTCTTAGCTATTTCTTTTTGGCATGTAAATTTTTCAAGGATTGACTTTCGGGCAATTTTACTCCCTTTTGTCTTAGTTTTTGCTTTTTATTTTCTATTCAGAGCTTTCAGAAAAAAAAGCCTCTCTGATTTTAGTTTTTCTGGAATATTTTGGGGATTAGGCTTTTATACTTATATTTCTTATCGATTAGCTATTTTAGTTTTGGCAGTAGTTTTGGTTTTGAAACTAATCGAATATTTTAGAGAGAATAAAATCCAGTTTAATTTTAAATGGGCCTTTAGAAAATTTTATCTAAAAGACAGCTGGTGGAAGATAAATATTTTTCTTTTTATAATCATTCTGGTGGCTTTACCCATTGGTATTTATTTTCTTCAAAATCCTCAAGATTTCATTTCCCGGGCTGGCCCCATCTCTGTTTTTGCTCAAGATAATTCAGTGAAGGCCTTTTTTATAAGTTTCATTTCTCATTTGGGAATGTTTAACTTTTATGGAGATTCTAATTGGCGTCATAATTTTGCAGGCTCCCCTCAGCTTCTTTGGCCAATAGGAATTTTGTTTTTAATAGGAATAGGGTTCTCTATAAAAAAAATAATAGAATCTATTCAGAATAGAGACTATCCCCTATTTCCTATTCCCTATTTCTTCCTGCTTGCTTGGTTTTTTATTATGTTATTCCCAGGGATCTTGACTTTTGAGGGAATTCCTCACGCCTTAAGAGTAATCGGGGTAATTCCTGTAGTTTATATCTTTACTGGAATGGGTGGCTGGCTGCTTTATGAATGGGCCGCCCATGGCGAGCCTCGCCTCTGGCGGGGAAAGAAAATAATCCAGTACAAAAAACTGTTCTTTGCTCTTTGCGCTTTATTTCTTGTTTTTGTGACCTTAACTAGCTTTAATAAATATTTTTTTGATTGGGCAAAAAATCCAGAGGTAGAAGGAGCCTTTTCCAAAAATTATGTAAAAATTGGTAATTATCTAAATTCCCTGCCTCCAGAAACCCAAACGTATGTAATAGTAAATGAACCTGGAGTACTCCTTTATGGAATTTCAATTCCAGCTCAAACCCCTATGTTTATTGAAACTATCAAATTTGGTCAGCCACGCTCAGTCTATGTAAAGGCTGAAGATTTAGATCAAATTAAAACAGATCAAGAAAAAACAGTAATTGTGCCATTGTATAATGGAAGGTTATTTGATGAACTTCAGAAAAAATTCCCTCAAGGAAAAATTAAAGAAAAAAATGGCTTTGACACCTACGAGATAGAATAAAATAGAAAAGAGAATGCGTAATAAAATAAAAATATTATTAATAATTCTAGGGGGGATGCTCGCTATTATTATCTTTTCCAAAATTGTGGGATTAGTTTTTGTTTTAATATTTAGCTGGATTTTTTAAAAATTTTATGTCAAATCGTCTTACCTATATTATTGCTGGAATATTACTTACCATCCTATTTTTTGTGGCTGTTTTTAGTATGAAAGATGATTCAGCGACTTTTGATGAATTAGCTCATACTCCAGCAGGTTATTCTTATTTAAGCCAGAGAGATTATCGATTAAACCCCGAACACCCTCCTTTAATTAAAGACCTAGCTGCTATTCCTTTATTGTTTTTAAATCTTAATTTTCCCAAAGACCATCCGTCATGGGTTCAGGAAGAAAATCCTGTATGGTGGCTCCAATTCGAGTTTGGCTCTCAATTTTTGTACCATTCTGGTAATAATCCCGATCAAATTGTATTCTGGTCAAGATTACCAATGATTTTACTTTTAATATTTTTAGGATGGTTGCTTTTCTATTGGGCAAGAGAGCTTTTTGGGAATAAAGTCGCCTTGCTATCTCTGTTTTTATTTTCCTTCTCCCCCACTTTTCTTGCTCACGGAAGATTAGTTACCACTGATGTCGGAGCAGTTCTGGGAGTAGTTTTAGCTAGTTATTTCTGGTTAAAATTTTTAAAAAGTCCTACAAAGAAAAATATAATTTTAGCTGGTTTGATATTTGGAATAGTAATGCTTTTCAAATTCTCTTTAATTTTACTTATCCCATTTTTTGCCATTATTACTTTAGTTTACGCTTGGGTGAAAGGTGAAAAAAATTATATATTCAATATCTTAAAATACGTAGGCCTTGCCTTATTAGTAGGAACGATTGGCATGGTATTTATAATTTTTCCGGTTTATCAATATCATGTATTAAACTATCCGGTAGAAAGGCAAGTCAGAGATACTCAATTTCTCCTTTCCTCCACCGTCATTCCAAAACCTTTAACCGACCTTAATATTTGGATGGCCTCAAATCCAATATTAAGACCTTTTTCCCAATATCTTTTAGGATTATTATTGGCCGTCAACAGGGGTACTGGTGGTAATACTACCTACTTTTTGGGGGAGGTTTCAGCTGCCGGCTGGGTTCAATATTTCCCTATTGTCTATCTTCTTAAGGAACCTCTGGCTTTCCATGTTTTGACCTTAATTGCTGTTTTATTTCTCTCTTATTCAATAAAAAGACCTTTTTGGCAAAAAAGCTTTTCCCGCTTTAAAAATTGGATAATCGCTCATTTCACCGAATTTGCATTCTTGCTTTGGCTTTTCATTTATTGGGGAACCAGCCTAAGCAGTAATTTAAACATCGGCGTTCGTCATTTACTCCCTACTTTTCCTTTTATTTATATTTTAGTTAGTTTCGGAATCGTTTCTTGGTTAAAAGCAGGAAAAAATTTGGCGTTTTCTTTTATTAAATATTCAATTTTAATTATTTTAATCCTTTGGCAAATAAGCTCAGTAGTTTCGATTTATCCTCACTTTCTGTCCTATTTTAATGAAATAGCAGGTGGTCCAGATAATGGCTATGTCTATACGGTCGATTCCAACTTAGATTGGGGCCAGGATTTAAAAAGACTAAAAAAGTGGGTTGACGAAAATAACATTGAGAAAATTTATGTGGACTATTTTGGGGGAGGAGATGCGAAATTCTATCTCAAAGAAAAGTTTATTCCCTGGTGGGGCACTCGAGATCCAGAAGAGCTTCCCAGAGGAAGTTATTTAGCAGTATCTGCTACTCTTTTGCAGGGAGGGAGAGGGGAACCAGCTCCCGGCTTTGATCAGCCCACAGACTATTACCGCTGGCTTTATCAATATGACCCCCCGATAGCAAAAATCGGCTATTCCATTTTTGTATATCAGATTCAATAATTCTCCAGCTCTCTTTTAAATTTTCCCTAAAGCAAAAGAGTCCCGCGCGCGGGACTCTTTCTATTCTTCTAAACCCTGTCTCGCCGTGGATTCAGGCAAGAGCAAGCAGGGCATGCTGCTAAAATTAACTTTTTTATTTGCGATACTTGTAATACACCCTGTTTCCAAATCGCAAATCAATATATTCAAGATTTTCTCTGTTTGGAAGCGGAATTTCTTCTTCTAAAACTAAACTGAGATTTTGAATTTGACTTGAGATATCTTCTTTTTGGTTAAAATAAACTTCAAAATCTTGTAGGGTTTTTACTTCAATTTTTTCCTCAAAGAGGGTGAATTCTTCTATAAAAATTTCCGTCTCCCGCAATTCCAGCACAATCTTCCTTATATCACCTAAAAGCTTCTCTTCAATTACTTTTTTTCCCAACCTTGCCTCTTGAGATCTTACGTCTTTTATTATGAGAAATTGCTCTCCATTTCCAGAAACTTCCTCAAAAATTACACCTTCTTTATCAAGATAAAAACAGGGGCTGGAATTTTTACCCCGTAGTAGAGAGATTTCTCTCTCACTACGGGGTTTACAAAAAACAAAAAGAGGCTCCCTTTCTTGAATTTTTAAAATTAAGATATCAGGAAATTTTCTCTTCAAATTGATTTGGGAAATTTTCGGGAATGTTTCTAAAAGATTTTTTTTAATTTCTTGAAAATTGGTTAAAAAAATACTTTTTGTTGGAAAAATGAATATTTTACGATCGATCTTCCTCCAGATGAGATTTTCAAGATTTTCTCTTTGAACCTTTTGATTTCCAGAAATTTGAATTTCTTTTATCTGGAAAATTGAAGCAAAAGTAGCAAAATAAGTGATAATTCCAATAATTATTAAAATTAAAAAGCCGAACAAAAAAAATCGGTTTTTTAAAATCGATTTTTTCCTTTTCACCCGATAAGGTTTTCGAAATTTTCGAGTGACCATAAAAATTAGAAACTCCTTTGTCGCTCGCCCTCCTCCAGCCTTCGGCTGGCGCCCTTCGGGGCTTCGGGCTCGCTCTTTAGAAACCCACGGTTTCTAACGTTTTCGCCTTCGGCGAAAGCCTGTTTTCCTACACGGGAGGATACCCAATCCTCCCGACCCCTCCTTTGGAAAAGAGATTTGTATTACAAACCTCTTTTTGATTTTCTTATTTTCTCAACGAAATAATTGAGCCAATATCTTTTCGAAAGAACGAAATCCTGAGTTTTTACATATTCCTTTTTATAACCTCCAAAGCCAGTTTTAAATAAAGTTAAACCCGCCCAGGGATGCTTGCCCCGTAGGATCCCAAAGGGATTCCTGTGGGGCGATTTGTTTTCTGAAGGAGCAATCCCCCAAAAGTTATAAAAACTGCATCCTCTTTTTTTAGCCTCCTTTATTGCCTCCCATTGCAAAAGATAAGAAGCAGGGATTTTGGAGTATTTGCGCAAAGAGGCCCCATGATGATAAAAGACAATATTTTGCCAAAAAATTACGATAGCAGCAGAAATTATTTCATTTTTATATTTTCCTAAAAATATTGAGATTTGATTATCTGGGCTAAAAGCTAAAAATTCATTCTTTAAATAATTAAGAGAGAAAGGAATAAAATGATGGCGTCTTGCCACCTCTTGATAAAGCTGATTGAAAACTTCAATATCTTCCAATTTCTGACTCTGATAAATTTCAATATCTTTATTTTTTTGGGCCTGCCTGATTAAATAGCGAGTGGTTTTTCTCATTTTAGCTAAGAGCTCTTCTTCTGAGGTATTAATATCAAGTTCCCAGGTTAATTCAGGATGCATATGGATTGGAGCTTTTCTAAATCCTGATTTTTGAAAAACTTTAACATTTTCTTCACTCCTTTCCCAAACCGGAGAGACTCTAATAAAACTCGCCTTTTCTTCTTTAGCTATCTTTTTAAGTTCTTCTACCAATACCTTTAAAACTTGTTTCCTGTTTCTTGTTTCCTGTTTTTTGAGGTTTAAACCATGGGGGCAAAATAAAAAAGTTCCTCTTTTAGCAACGATTTTAATAATTAAAGCTAAGCTAATTAAATCGTGAGTTTCATTCTCCTTCGCCCCTTGTAAGCTTGGGGCTTTGGAGGACAAGTAAATTCCCAATCGCCAGATTTTATTTTCCATTTGTTTTTGAAATTCTCCCCAATTCCAAGATTGAAGAAAGGTTTTATCTTGACAACCTAAAAGAAAATTTTCCCAAATTTCTTTTTCTGATATTCCTTCAATTTTCATACGTCTTTAGAAAATCGATAATTTCTTTCGCATCGTTTGTGGAAATGATGATATTTGTTGGTAAATTCAAAGTTTCTCGAGATAGTTGTTCAGCTTTGGGACAGCTCCCTATTTGATATTGCATTTTCTCTAATTGCGTATCTTTTGGGGCGATAGGACTGTTGTACCAATCCCCTATTAAAATATTTTTTTTCCAGGCTTTCTTAATGATTTGGCGAGCCTTTGGATGTCTTATTGCGAATCTTAAAAATATATGCTCTCTATCTGAGCCTGTTTGGGGAAGCTTAAAAACATTGTCTTTTAAATTATCAAAATAGAGTTTTGCTATTTCTCTCCTGTGGATATTAAATTTTTCTAATTTTTTAAATTGTAAATAAGCAAGAGCGGCCAAAGCATTGGGAAGGCTTTTTGGGAAGTAGCCTGGTTTTTTTCCTCTCTTCTCTTTCCAGTGGACAGCTTTGGATAAAATTTGAAGCCGTTGAAATAAAACTATTAGATATTTCCCCAGAAATCGATAAGTGGGCAAAATGAGAAAATTCATCAAAATTGGATGCAAAAGCTGTTGAAAAATCCAGAAATTTGAAGGGAAACCAGCTTTTTTTTGAAAATCTTTTATCTTTTTAGCTAACTCTATATCATTAGTGATGGCCAATCCTCCATATACTGAGGAAATTACCTTATCTCGGGAAAAACTAAAAAAGGCAACTTTCCCAAATGTTCCAACTTTTTTGCCTTTGTAGGTAGCCCCTAAAGAATGGGCACAATCTTCAATCAAAATTAAATTATTTTTTTGGCGAATTTTCAAAATTTCATCTAAATCATCTGGTAGGCCAAACATATGTTGAGCCATCAAGACCCTACTCTTTTTTGTAATTTTTCTTTTTAAATCTTCAAGGTCAAGATTAAAAGTCTCTGTATTACAATCAACATACACAGGTTTTAATCCTGCTTGCCCTGAGCCTGTTGAATGGGTCCATAAAATTGGATTAGAAGCTGCATTACAAGTGAAAGCTTGAAGTAAAACTTCATCTTCTTTTTTTAAATTTAATGATTTTAAAATGGCTAAAAGAGCTGATCTTCCGCTATTGAAAGAAATTGCATGTTTTACTCCAAAATATTTTTTAAAATCTGTCTCCAGTTTTGAAATCTTATCTCCTTTCTTCCATTGCCAAGGTTGAAAAATGAGTTTTAAAGCTAACCGAATATCATCTTTTTCGGTATTTGGTGATAAAGATATTGAGATTGGTCTAAAGGACATCAATAAATTAATTTTATATTAATAATTGAATTAATTTTTCCGGTACTCTCCCTTCTAAAAGTACTACATCTCCGGGATGAAAAAATTCTTTTATTATTTCAGAAATTTGCTCAGGGTTTTCTGAAAACAAAATACTATCTTTTTTCAAACCCGCGATTATCGCTCCTTTTTTGATTTCTTCAAATCTTTCTTTTGTTGTAATTATTGCTGCATCACAAATATCACCAATTTTCTCGCCTATCTTTCTGTGAATCTCCTTGGAGGCAGCTCCTAATTCTATCAAGCAGGAAAGAACAATTATCTTTTTTCCAGAATACATTTTTAAATATTCCAGAGCAGAGATTACTCCATTGGGATTAGCTGAATAGGAATCATCAATTATCGTTAATCCATGTTTACCTTTTAAAATCTCCATTGTCTTTTCCATTGGCTTAATTTTGAGACATGCCTGGGCAATTTCTTCCATACTCATCCCTAATTCCTTCGCCACTAAAATTGCTGCGAGCAAATTTGGAATAAAATGAGTTCCAGCTACATAGGCCTTGAAATTACTGCAGCCTTTTGAATCACAAGCTTTAAAGAAAACAAAATCTTCCCTCGGAATGATATTTTCTGCCCAGAGATCAGCTTCTAGCCTATTTTCCCTTATAGAAAGGCATAACCTCTTTTGTTTTTTTGTTGTTTGATAAAGATCTAAGCAATATTTGTTGTCACCATTAAAGATAGCCAAACCATTTTCAGGTAAGCTTTCAATAAGTTCTTTACCTCCTTCTGCTGAAATTATATTTTCCATTGAGCTAAAAAGGGCAAGGTGTTGCTCATTTGCCCCCATTAAAATTCCAATTCTGGGCCTGGTAATATCACAAAGTAATTTAATCCCCCCTCTTCCATAAGCTCCCATTTCCACAATGAAGATTTCATGTTCTGGTTTGAGATCGTTTAAAATACATTGCGAGATTCCTGCTTCCGAATTTTGATGCTCTTTCGTTTTTAAAACTTTGCTGGCAGCAGAAGCTCCTCCTTCACGGGTTGCTTTTTCAGATAAAATTGTATATAAAAATTCTTTGGTTGAACTTTTTCCATAACTCCCGGTAATGCCAATGACCAAAAGATCTTTAAAATCATCTCTCTTTTTTTTTGCCTGCCTAATCATTTGATTTCTTATTAATAAGGTGAGAGGCTGAAAGATTAAAACAATGGCTGAAGTGAAAACTGAAGTAAAAATATCAAAAAATAAAAGCCAGAAAACAAAGAAGTTTAAATCGCTTTCAAAGTTTAAAAGAGTGAAAACAATCAAAACTTCAAAAATCAATAAAACCGAAATTAAAAAAGCAATCTTCTTTGTGAAAACTGGAAATTTTAATTTTTTTTGGAAAAAGTCTTTGAAAGTTTTTAGAGATTCAGCAAAATAGAAAATTAAAATGAAGGCTGGTAAAAGAGAATATAAAATGGAGAGAGAAGGAGAAGAAGAGAAAAAATAAAAAAAAGAAAGAAAATAGATAAGAAAAACAATTTTCAAAAATTTTAATTTATTAAATAGAACCCTCTTTCCTTTCTCGGTTCGAAAATGGTCTAAAAATCTTCCCAGATGATATTCTTTCAATTGCCACAAATAAAGATAAAATAAAATAAATTTTGTGGTCCGAATGAACCAAAAAATACTCAAAAAAGAAAACATATTTCAAAAAGATTAAGATCTAAGGAATTGTATTATAATTTCGACGAATTTTTCTGGTACTTGAAAATGGAGACTATGTCCTCCTTCTGGAATAATTTTTAAATGAGAGTTCTGAATTCTCTTTTGTATTACATAAGCATCACTTAATGGAGTTACTTTATCTTTATCGCCCCATATGATAAAGGTTCTCGTCTTAATTTGTGGTAAAAATTTTTGTAGATCTTCCTTTATTACTTTTTTGAAAGTTTCTTTCATATTGAGTTCTTTTTGGATGTATAATTTATAATAATCTGCTACCCCAAGAAATCTATATAAAATTTTTCGTATCACTGGTTGTAAAAAAGATAAAATCGGCAGAGAAAATATTAATTTCCCTATTTTACTTAAAAGAAAATAGATATATTGTTTTATTCTCTTTTGTCGAACTATAGCTGGAGCTATCAGCACTAAACGAGAAATTTTTTGGGGATATTTTATTGTAAATTTTACGGCTATTCCTCCTCCAAAGGAATGTCCAATTAAAAAAAATGGTTCGATAGACTTACCATGAACTTGCTTTTGTTTTTCGCAAAAGCGTTTTATCCACTCTACATAATCATCTATTGACCAGGGTTTTTCAGGTTTGGGAGTTTCTCCAAATCCCGGAAGATCAGGAACAAAAACTTTATAACCCTGATTTTCTAAAAGATTTTTCACCGGAATCCAGTTTTCCAAAGAAGACCCCCACCCGTGGAGAATAAGGACAGTGTTCATTTTTTATGGGGAATTTTTGTAAATTTTGTATATTTTTGTAATACTTTTGGTACAGCTATCGTTCCATCTTTTCTCTGATAATTTTCAATAATCGCAATTAAAGTTCTTCCAACAGCAAAGGCTGTGCCATTGAGGGTGTAAACAAATTCCAGTTTTTTCGTTTTTGAATTGCGATAGCGAATGTTCAGTCTCCTTGCTTGAAAATCAGTGCAATTAGAAAAAGAGTGAGTTTCGCGGTATTTATTTTGGCCTGGCATCCAGGCCTCCAAGTCAAACGTGGCAGCGGAAGGTCGAGCTAAATCTCCTGTACAAACCTGAACTATTCGATAAGGAAGTTTTAAAGACTGCATTAACTCTTCTGCCATTTTTAAAAAAAATTTCAGTTCCTTTTTTGAATCTTCAGGGCGGCTGAAACTGAACATTTCTACTTTATCAAACTGGTGAACCCTTAAAATTCCCCGGGTATCTTTTCCATAAGAACCTGCTTCTTCTCGAAAACAGGTGGAAAAGGCAACAGCTCTTTTGGGGAGCTCTTTCTCGTCGAACACATCTCCCTGATGCAGCGGACCAATAGACTGTTCTGCGGTACCTATTAAAAAGAGTTGGTCTTTCTCTAAAAAATATCGCTCAGCTAAATCCTCTTTGGTATCAATATACCCCATCCCGCGCATTGCATCTGGTTTGATTAAAACCGGGGGAACAACAGGGATAAATCCCTCTTTTGTAGTCACTTCGAGCGCAAGATTGACAAGTGCAAATTCGAGCAATACAGCTTCTCTTTTTAAGTATCCAAACCTTGACCCAGAAGCCTTTGCAGCTCTTTTTACATCAATAATTTTCAGACTTTCCCCAAGCTCTAAATGATCTTTTGGTTTGAAATTAAATTTCGGCTTCTTTCCCCGCCCGGGAGGGCGAGGCTCGCCAGAGGCGGCTACTTCTCTAACGACCACATTATTTCTTTCATCTTGCCCTACGGGCACATCTTCTAAAGGAAGATTTGGAATTTGCCTTAACAACTTTTCATATTCAGGTGTAATTTTTTTTAAATAATTTTCATATCCTCTGATATCAGCTTTCATTTGTGAAACCAAAGCAATTCTTTCATCTCTTTTTGTTGGATCTACTGCTTTACTAATTAAATAACTTTGCCGATTTTGTTCAGCTCTCAAGCTTTCTAATTTTTTTAAAGCTTCTCTTCTCTTTTTATCGACTTC
>JAHCSE010000008.1 GCA_018609195.1 Patescibacteria group bacterium | reverse complement strand
GGCGCAGCAGCTTGGCCGCTTCAGAGACACACGCTGCGCAGTGTTGCCGACGGTTTTCCGCCCCCCCGACCCGGTAGAATTCCGTGATGGGCTTCGCGTGGCCGCAGGTTTTACATGTCAGGTGCTTCACCTATTTCCTCCTCTCGCATAGCATCAAACTCCGCCTGGGCATCTACCTCAGTCGTAACGCGGGGTTCCGTGGAAGGCTTCTCGCCAACCTTCACAATCTGCGGAGGCTGGTGCGCATAGGAGTCGTAGGGGTTTGGGTCCGATATCCCTTCAAAGGGAAAATGGCCCGTGTGGACCTTGTACTCGGCCATGAATCTTTCCATTTGCTCATCAGCCATTTCCTACCTCCTGTGAATAAGTCCGAGGGATTTATACATTTCCGTTCCCATCTCCTTTCGTAGCGAAGCGAGCCTTCTACTTCCACTATTCTTATCATGATTAAGATTCAGATTCTTATTAGGCTCCAAACTTTGGGGTACGGTCCTCCAAAACCTGGAGGGGGGGTGCTCCAAGTCTTGGAGTACTCCCCCCCCAGGAATCGTTAGATGGTATTCATTGGACGTAGGATCTCCGTGCTCGTTCGCTCTAGGTTCAATAACCAACCATCCTAACTTACAAAGTTTATGCAGCGCACCTCTCGCCGTATTCGCACAGCATCCCATGTCTTTGGCCACAGTCTTGATCGAAGGAAACGACACCTCTCCACGCATGGCAAGCACGGCGATGGCGACCCGTTCGACTGGGCCGAGATTTGACTGAAGAACAACGGGGGGGATTGAAGCAACTCGTAACTTGGGGTCTATCCGCAAACCATCCTCCTACACCAAAGATGTTTGGCGGCGGGGAGCGGAACCGGGTGTAGCGGTTGCGCGCTCCGACGCCACCTTAAACATCACCGTCCCCATGCGGCCTTCGGGGTGCCAGGTGACACGCAGATTATATCACATCAAGTCAAACGCGGGTCCAACTATATCCAAGCCTCTCATCTAGTTCTTGGTAGATCACCAGCGCCCCCGGCCGACGGTCCACCCGGTCAATCTTGATACGCTTGCCGGCCGGACCCGGCACGGTCCCTTTGAGCTGGAGAACCACTCCACGCTTCGGATCGTTGCTGACGTAGGGGCTG
>JAHCSE010000007.1 GCA_018609195.1 Patescibacteria group bacterium | reverse complement strand
TAAAGGTCAATCAATAGTTAATCAAATAATTAATCATTAATATGGCAGAAAAAAAAGAAAAAATAGACTCCGAAAAATCTGCGAAAACAGAGAAAAAAGTAGTAGTTCCAGAGAAGTTTAAAGATCTTGTTGAAAAAATTGAAAAACTTTCGGTTTTGGATTTGGCAGAGTTAGTGAAGATTTTGGAAAAGAAGTTTGGGGTGACCGCTCAAGCTCAGGTTGTAGCCGCCCCTACTGCAGTCACAGGAGCTGAGGGGGCCGCTCCCGCCGCAGAAGAAAAGACTGTTTTCAATATTGAGCTGAAAGAAGTTGGAGATAAGAAAATTGAAGTGATTAAAGTTGTCCGGGATGTTACGGGAAAGGGTTTAAAGGAAGCAAAAGATTTAGTTGATGCAGCTGCCAGTTCTCCTCAGATGGTAAAAGAAAATGCCAAAAAAGAAGAGGCAGAGGAAATAAAAAAGAAATTAGAGACAGCAGGAGCCAAAGTTGAGCTGAAGTAGGACAAAAGGTAGGACATTTTAGATCCTTGACAGAGTTTCTTAGTCTGTTATATTTATTATTGAAAACATTAAACCACCAAGGAGGGATAGAGGAGAGAAATTTTCAGATAATGAAAGGAGATCTCAGAAAACAGAACCGAGTCGGAGAGAGGAAAGGAGGTGGTTTTTTTGTTGACACAGTTTTTGACTGTGTTTTTTTATTTTTATAAGCCCGCCAAAATTTATCTTGTAAAATTTAGGCGGACAAGGGAGATTTTCTTTGGGCGCCCAGTTAGTAAACCCAGTAGCGAGATTTCTCTCCTATAGGGTATGGAATTCCTCCCTGACTTGGGAGCCCAAAGAAAGTTTCTCACAGGGTGTGGATAACTCTTTCTTGACTCTCTCTTTATTTAATAATAATATAATGACATACAAAAATCTATCTCGCGGAGGAACGAGATAAGGAAGTAGTGCTGTTTTTGTGTCAGGTCAACATAATTCCTCAGCAAAAACTTCCTCTTCTGGAGAAGTTTTTGTTTTTTCAAGAAAGGAGTTCAGGTTTTAGCTCGTAATTTTTATGGGTTAAAGCTTGGGCTCCATTTTTATTTGCCCCACAGGAATATTTTCAATATCCTACGGGGCAGGGAGCAAAGGTCGATCAAGAAGTGGCTTACCCTAAGTCCTCCTTCGCCAAAAGCTTTTGAAGGATAGACAGGGTGAAGTCCTTAGGCTTCAGCGTAGGAGGGACCTAAGGCGAGCCACTTAAGTAACAATTAATATTAAACAAAAAAACAATGAACAAGAAAATCCTAATTAGTTTGAGCGTAATCGCTTTAGCCGCTGCTGTTGTTGTTGGTGGAACTGTTGCTTTCTTCAGCGACACAGAAACTTCAACAGGAAACACCTTCACCGCAGGTTCAATTGACTTGAAGATTGATAACACTGCATGGTTCAATGGTGTAGCGCAAAGCGACTTTACTTGGACTCTAGCAGATCTTAGTGATGGTCAGGGACCATCAGGAGGTGGTAAATATCTCTTCTTTAACTACACCGACTTAAAGCCTGGAGACTGGGAAGAAGATACAATTAGCATCCATGTTGATAACAATCCTTCCTGGGTGTGTGCTAACCTGACTATCACCAAGGATTCTGATGTTACTTGTACAGAGCCAGAGGTTGGAGATGATCGTAACTGTGCAATAGGTGATGACTGGAACGGTGAGTTAGGTAAAGAACTTCAGTTTATCTTCTGGGCAGACGATGGAGATAATGTACTGGAAGTCGGCGAGGAAATAGCGCTCAGAGGAACTCCAAGCGACCTTCCACGTGGTGTTGTTAATAACACAGGACAGACATTCCCAATCGTTGACTCAAGGTTTAACTTATTCGATCCACTGAAAATTGGTGATCCATTCCCTGGAGGAGATACAATCAAATACATCGGCAAGGCATTTTGCTTCGGTAGCTTCGACTTCAGTAATCCAGTCCCACAAAATGGTTCTGGCCTTCCTATAAATCCAGGTGGATTACAGGGCCCTGGATTTATCTGTAATGGTGTATCTGTAAACAATGCTTCTCAGTCAGATAGCTTAATGGGCGATATGTCCTTTACTGCGGTTCAGTCACGAAACAACGAAAACTTTGTTTGTGGCAGCTAACCTTTACTGAATTGATTGATTTAAGTTTTCTCTTTTCCCACCATTCTTAAGAAGAATGGTGGGGGAGGGATAACTAACTACCATGAAAAAAATCCTGATTAGTTTAAGCATTATAGGGATTGCTGCTGGTGTTGTTGCTGGAGGTACGATTGCATTCTTCAATGATACGGAGACTTCAACTGGAAACATTATTACCGCAGGGAGTATTGACATTACTGTAGATAGTAATGGTTCCTCATATAATGGGACAGACCTTCTCGGTACTAATTTCCCTGCCAAAGACCTGACGAGCGAGAAGTTTTTCGTGTTTGATGACATCAAGCCCGGAGATTATGGAACAAGGCATATAAGTCTGCATGTTGCCAAGAATTCTGCGTACGCCTGTTTGCTTCTCGATGACAAGGTTGACTTAGAGAACGTCCTGACTGGACCTGAAACAGCAGTTGGCGATACCACTTCAGTTGTTGGAGAAATGTCTAAGAACATAGACTTGTTTGCATGGGAGGATCTTAACGGCAATCAAGTCTACGATCCTACGAGCAACAACGAGCCTGCGCTTCTCACAAATGGTAACTTTGCTGTGGATTCATTTTTCGATATAACCTATGTGGTTATATTTGATTCGAATTCTACAGATACTTCCGAGCTCGTGCCAAATGTTACCAGAAATATAGCGTTGACCTGGTGTGCAGGAACGCAAACAGTCAATAACACGACTGGTGTGGTTACCTGTGATGGTTCTGGTATGGGAGACGAGGTGCAGACAGATTCCTTTACCGCTAACGTGGTACTCTTTGGTGAGCAGGTCAGAAACAATCCTGATTTTGAGTGTTCAGATGTCCAGCTCTAATAATAAGCATTGATTCTGTAATGTTTGAAGTCTTTTCGGTTGCCTCAACGTCTTTTCCTCCTTCGCTAAAAGCTTCGGAGGATAAATCCTTGTGGGCGGTTTGGGGCAGCCTGTAAAGGTTTTAAAAAATATGAAATTATTTAAAATTATTTATTATATTTTCATTGCGTCTATTGCCGCAATTGCGGTTTTGCTGGTTGTTTCAGTTTTTCCGATTACCGGTAATTATAAATTGCTGGTTGTTCAGTCAGGTTCCATGGAACCTGCAATTAAAATGGGGAGCGTGGTAATAGTGAAACCGATAGATGATTACCAAATTAATGATGTTATCACTTTTGTAAATCCAAAAAAGCGGCAAGAACTAATCAGCCATCGAATTGTTGATTTAGAAGTTAGCGAAGGCGGGACTTTTTATATTACTAAAGGCGATGCTAATGAAGATCCAGACGCGAGAAAAGTAGTAAAAGACGAGGTAATAGGCAAAATTTTATTTTCTGTCCCTTATCTTGGTTATGCCGTGGATTTTGCCAAAAAACCTTTAGGATTTGCTTCCATAATTATTATCCCAGCTGCCGTCATTATTTTTGATGAAATTAAAAAAATTTTTAAAGAAGTGAAAAAAAAGAAAGAGCAAAGAAAAACCTAATAGGACAATTATTGCTTTATTTTTAATTCGTTTATTATGGAAAAATTTTTTGATATCATACCGCCAGAAAAATTAAAGATAAAAACCCCCTCTTCAAGATATTTTATGAATAAGGCGCCAATAAAAATTATCTGTTTATTAATTATTATCGGCCTTAACTGGACCGGGCTTTTGGCTATTGGCGGAACGCTGGCTAATTTTTCTGATCTTGAAACCTCAGAAGGAAATATTCTTTCAGCTGGAGCTTTGGATTTTTCTTTGAGCTCTGGCCAGGATAATTTTGTCCCCTTACAAAAAACGCTCAATTTAGAGCCAGGAGATGAGGTTAATCGGGTCATTCACGTAAGAAATGACGGTACACTCTCTTTTCAATACACTGTTGAGACAGAGAAAATTTTAGGCGATGATGATTTCTGCAATACCCTCGAACTAGTCGCTGATTTAGAGGGAGGAGAGAAATATAATAGGGGCTTGATGGGGTTCAATCTTTCAGCCATGGAAATAATTGATCCGCCCGGTATTGATACCTGGCATTTTAAAGTGTCTTTACCTGATAGTTCAAGTTTTCAAAATAAAATCTGCCAGATAAAATTTGTCTTTGAAGGCTGGCAGACCAATTTCCTTAATCCCTCTTCAGGTTTTTTTGACCAGGAAGAAATAGAAAGTTATTTTGCTTCAACTTCGTCGAATCCCGGCGATAATCCCCATTTTATTTCTGAAGAGCCAGTAATCGATGAAGAAATAATAACTGACAATTCTAATCAAGAAACAATTACTGAAGAAATACCCGTTCAAGAAGAAGTAACTGAAGAAGAAACAATAAATGATAATCTTGAAGAGGAAGTCAATGAAGAAATAGTAAGTGATAATTCTGACGAAGAAATCTCAAGTGAAGAAACATCGACTGATGGAACAATAAATGATGGTTCTGAAGGGGGAAATCAAGAGGAAGAAATAACAAATGGCGATTCTGAGGAAGATGAGATAAGCGCTGAGGAGGAAGTAACTAATGAGGAAACAATAGAGGAAGATAATATTCCAGAAATAATAGGAACTGAAGAATCTACCAATGAAGAAATAACAGATAATAATTCTAATGAGAATGGTTCAGAGAGCAATAGTTCGGGCGATGAAGAAACTCTTTCAGAACCAACTACTATTCCTGAAGACGATTCAAGTAATCTGCCTGATGATGATTCTTCAAACTCTGGCGTGGACGAGGAAGCTAATAACAATAATGATAGTGGAAGCACTGATAGTGGAGAGAATGATTCCACTTGACATTTATTCTTGCTATTGTAATATACGTGTTAACAATTAAATCCAATTCCCAACCAATTAAACGCATCTAGTAAGCTGTCTTTTCCGGCTCTTAAGCAAAAAGATTCAGTGATAGGTGTTTTTTTAATGAATTTAAAAATCAAGTGATTTTATGAAAGCGTTAATTACAGAAAATTCAAGAATCTCAATCATTGGCAGCGGGATTGTGGGTCAAGCCATCGGAAAAGTTTTTGCCAAATACGGTTTTCCTGTTATCTTTTTTGATATTGATGAAAATAGATTAAGAGGTCTTACTCGATTTGGCTCAACTGTCCTCAATTTGAAAGAGGCAATTTTAAACTCTGACATTTCTTTCTTTACTCTTCCCACCCCTACCATAAACAATCGATTTGACGGCTCGATTATAGAGTCAACTTTTGCCAAGTTCATTAAATACTTGGTCGAAAAGCCCTCTTATCATCTTCTTGTTATAAAAAGCACGGTTTTGCCAGGCCGCACCGAAAAGTTAATCAGAAGGTTCAAAAAAGCGGGGAAAAAAGTTTTAGGCAAAGATTATGGAATTTGTTTCAATCCAGAATTTTTAAGAAGTGAATCTTCCAAAGAAGATTTTGAAAGCGGAGAGTGTCCAATAATAATTGGCCAGTCTGACTTCAAAGCCGGCAGAATACTGGAAAAGCTCTATCGCGATCTTGGAAAAAGAGCAGGAAAAAAATATGAAATTCTAAAAACCACCCCGAGCACAGCGGAAATGATAAAATATACCTCAAATTGTCTCTTTGCCACCAAAATCTCCCTTTTCAATCAAATGAAAGCAATTTGCGAAAGATTGGGTGCTGACCCCAAAACAATAGTAAAATTTAGTTTGGATAAAAAAACTGATATGTGGTGTCGACATGATTTTTTAAAATTTGGGTTTCAGGATGAATGCCTGCCCAAGGATCTTTCTGCCTTTTTAACTTTCTGCTCAAGCGATTTAAACATAAAAGTCGAAATTTTAGAAGCGGTCAAGAAAATTAATGAAAAAGTCGTTTCAAAATCCAAAAAGCCTGCCGGAAATAGCTTTACCAAAAAGGCAGTCCGTAAGAGATAGGCATTGAGGCGGAACCTCGTATATGTTATTTCCTCGTTCAGTTGTCCTTTAAAATTTAATTTGATAGAGTTTTAAGCCGTTTAGAAGATAAAGTGTTTTGCCATCTGCCGAAACCGTGAAATCTTTTAAGTTGTCGAATTGATTAGATTGGAATTGTTTGATAACCTGGCCGGATTTATTTAAAATAACTATTCTTTTTTGAATAGGTTCCAAAAGCCAAAGATAAGGCAGATTTGGAAAAGCTAATATTTTTGAAAAATTTTTGGGATAAGGAAAAAAATCTAAAGTTAAGCTCTCTTGATATTGACCCGTATAATAGAGATCAATTGAATTATCCCCGTTTAAAATCCAGATAGAGCCATCAACAGCTAAAGATTTCGCTCCCACTGGTTTTTGTGTTTTGGAGCTGAGCCAAAGATTACCAGAAAGTTCCTCTATTTCCTTGAGTACGTATTTTATAATTTCTCCTTTTTTACTGTCTAAAAAGTAAAGATTTGATTGAAAATTTGTAAAACTATTGAAATAAAAATTGGGATAGGGAATTTTCAATGAAACATCCTTTCTCAGTTGATTATCTTCAAAAAAGAACAATACATCAGGCCTTGAATAAAATAAAATTTGTTTGTTTTCAATAGGGGCGGCTAGGCTGAGTTTCTGATCAGTTTCGATAAAAACCCCCTTTTTTTCTGAGATTGAGAATTGATAAAAATTTTTTAAGACCGGGCTAAAAAAATAGAGTTTTTCTCGAAGTACGACCATTTTCTGAGGAATAAAATTAAGACCTTGAAAGTCAAATAAAATTTCAGGTTCTGCGATTTGCTCTAATTTGTTAAGAAGAAAAAGCTTTTCCTCAATTTCTTTTTTCAATTGGGAAACTTCTTTTTCTAGCACTCTTCCTTGTTTAACCTGAGGTAGGATTTTCTGCAAAGCTTCTTGATAAAGAAGATTTGCCCTTTCTTCATCTTTGAAAATAAAGGCATTTTCTGCAAAAAGCATTTTCGATTTGGCCTCGGTTAAAATAGATTGCGTTCTTTTTATCTCTTTTGCTCTTTCTAAAGAAAAGATAAAATTCCCAATTAAAAGAACAAAAATTAAAGCAGAAATTATAATTAAGTTTCTTTGGTTCAACAAGCTCACCACAAGTTTGATATTTTCTGAGATTTTGATTCCCTTTTTAAGACTCGAAATGTTTTTAAGAGGGAGAAGTAATTTCTTGGAAAGACTCACTTGTAACTTTGGAAATTTGAAGGTCGGGAATTTAAAAAGCGGAAATTTTATTTTGGAAAGACGTTCGGCTAAGCCCTTCGGCAGTGAGCTCAGGACGAATTTGCTCAGTCGAAGCCTTGGGAGGGAAATTTTCCAAGAGGTGAGTGGAATAATTTTTCCAAAGGTAATTTTTTCTTGAATTTTCGGTTCCTCTTTTAAATCAATTAATAGGCAGACCCCGGATGTTTCTCTAAAAAAATCTTCTTTGTTTTTCACTAATCTACTTAATCCCTTCTCCTCAATTGTTTCCAATTTAGCTATCTCTTCAATTAAATTCTGATTAGAGAAAAAATCAAAAATATCTTTGGTAAAAATTATTATTTTGTCTTCCGGGCTCAGCTTTCCAGAAACAATATTGCCAAAGATCTTTAGAGGATAAGGTTCTATTTCCTGGAATTCTAAATCCTTTCCGATGTCAAACACTTCTCCTGATCTCAGAAGGGAAATTTTTAGACTTCCCACCTTTGTAAAATTGAAGGTGGAGTTCTGGAGAGAAAGGGCAGCGAAATTTAAATTTCCCAACCAACCGACATTTCCTTTTTGAGCCTCAGCAGAGAGGAATTCATTGGCCTTTCTTAGGCTTTCTCTGAGGGCTAAATCAGTTGAACGTCCAGAAACCCTATAGTATTCTTTTTTAATTTGAGAACTTAATCTTTCCAAAAACTGGAGGTTTTGGGGTAAAACATTCGAAAGCTCTCCTACTAAATATAAATTTCCCAATCTTCTCTCTAAAATATTTTCTGGTTCAAATAAAAAGCTATCGAAGATTTTATCTTCCTTGGCTTTCGGATTGAAATGAAGTTCAAAAACTTTTGCCAATTTTGTCGATGAAGCAAGTCCGAAGGACGAAGCTGAGTACGTACAAAATTGAGCACCCCGCAAAAATTTTGCCGTAGATATAGATAAATATGTAATAAGTATTTGATATCTGTTTTGCAAAACTCTCGGAATCCGCGTGGGGCGAATAGCCCCATCTCTTGTTGGGCGAAGCGGATTCCCAATGGAATGTCTCGCAAAATTCTGTGCGGGGCATCTCTGTTTTGGTCTCATTCCCCAGACTTGCCCAATTACCTCTTTTTTATTATAATATTTTTAAGGATTAAGAACAATCGGGCAGCTAGCTCAATGGTTAGAGTGCATGCATCACACGCATGAGGTTACAGGTTCGAGTCCTGTGCTGCCCACTGGAGGAAAAGCTCATTAACAGTGATAATCCTCTCGTTCGGTCAGATTTTACTCTATAAAGAGATCAGGTCGCACCTTCATAGGTGCGACTTTTTGTTTTTTATGCTAAAATAATTATGATGGTAATCAAGGAAAATATCATCTGGATTTGGGTTTTCTGGTATTTCTTTGAGGTGCCAAAAAATATAATTTCTGGCTGGAGAAATTTTCTTTGGTTTGGCTTTAACTACTTTTCTATCCCTTTGCTTTTGAAAACTCTTTTTTCCCCTTGGAAAAGGTATTCTTGGTCTTATGGTCGAGGATTTGATATCGCAAGATATTTCAATGTCTTTGTTTCTAATTTAATTTCCAGATTTTTAGGAGCTGCAATGAGAATTGTTTTAATTTCAGTTGGAATAATTTTTGAAATTTTCATTTTCTTTTTGGGATTGATTATATTTCTGGGATGGTTTCTCCTGCCTTTCCTTCTGATTTTAGGAACTTTAGCAGGTTTTGCTATTTTATCTTAAATATGGAATTTAACTTTGACCCAAAACAGGCTTCTATTTTTCAGCTTTTAAAATGGGAGAGATATTCACTCTTTAAATATGCCAATGTATTAAGAAGAGCGTTTTTTTCTCTATTTGTATTCCTTTTTTTACTATTTTTATTTGGCTTTTTCACAGATGCTTTCTCTATTGAAATAGCTTCTAAAATCTTTGGCTTATCTTTAATTTTCTTATCTTTAGGAACAACTTTTTGGCTCCTTAATAGTTTTTTCCAAATAAAAATAAAAAATCCTCCTACTGAACTTTCCCTTTCTGAGATAATTGAAAAACCTTTTGAGTTTAATTTGGCTGAATTCCTAAGCTTTGAGTTAGCTAAAGCCGTTTCAAAAACAATCAAATTTGCAAGATCGAAAAAACTTTCTCAAATTCCTTCCACCCCTCTTTTTTATTTTCTTTTGAGAGATAATCCAAAATTGAATTTTGTATTCTCCAGGGCTAATGTATCTCTTAAAATTCTGAAATCAGAATTAAAAAAATACTTGAAAAGTCTCCGAGGAGAAAAATTTGAGGAAATTTACTCTCTGGAGTTTCAAGACACAATCCTTGAGAGTTTAAAGATAGCCAAAGAAAGGGGACATTCGCGAATAGAAATTGAAGATATTCTCACTTCTCTTTCTCACTATGATTCTTTCTTTAAGAAAATTTTAATTGAGACTAAACTGAAAAGCCAAGATATTGAGAATTTGACCTGGTGGCTGACAATTTTAGAAGAAAGAAAGGAGCGGTCTAAAAAATTCTGGTCATTGGAAAATTTAATGAGAAAAGGATCAATGGCGAAAGATTGGATGGCAGGCTATACCATTACTTTGGATCAATACTCCACTGATTGGACAGAGATAATAAAAAAGAGAGGCTTTGAAGAAATTGTGGGACATCAAGAGACCTTAGCTCAAGTTGAGCGAGTTTTGGCTCGGTCTGAAATTAATAATGTCTTGCTCGTAGGGGAGCCAGGGACAGGAAAAAAGAGCATTATTCATGCGCTAGCCCTGAAAGTCCTCTATGGCCAGAGCTTACCTGATTTAAATTACAAAAGAGTGGTGGAGTTGGATGTAACCTCTCTTTTATCTGAAATTACTGGTATTGATGAGGCAGAGATTATTTTAGATAGAATTTTTAAAGAAGTGACCTTAGCTGGGAATATTATCTTGGTCATTGATGAGTTTCATAATTACATTGCTCAAGCAATAAGGCCTGGGGCTTTGGATATTTCAGGATCTCTTTCTTCTTATTTACATTTACCCTCTTTTCAGATTGTGGCTATCACCTCTTTTACCGGTCTTCATAAATATATTGAACAAAATCCCTCTATTTTAAATCTCTTTGAAAAGGTTGAGGTTTCTGAAATTTCTGAGCAAGAAACAATTTTGATTTTGGAAAATCTCGTTCCCTCTTTTGAACTGAAATATAAAAAATTCGTAACCTATCCTGCCATCCGTGATATTGTTTCCCATGCTGCACGTTACTTACCCGCTATTCCCTTTCCTAAAAAGGCTATTGATCTCTTAGATGAATTGATGGTCTATGTTTCCAGGTACACCAAAAGCAACTTGGTTTTGCCAGAACATGTAGCAAAAATTGTTTCAGAAAAAACTCAGATTCCAGTAGGGGAAATAGAGACTAAAGAAAGAGAAGTTTTGTTAAATTTAGAAAACTTAGTTCATCAAAGAATTATTAATCAAGCGGAAGCAGTAAATGAGGTATCGGCAGCTTTACGAAGAGCTCGAGCTGACATTACCTTAAAAAAAGGCCCTATTGGAGCTTTTTTATTTTTGGGGCCAACCGGAGTGGGAAAAACTGAGACTTCAAAGGCGCTATCTGAAATTTATTTTGGTTCAGAAGAAAAAATGATAAGATTGGATATGTCTGAATTTCAGGCAACACACGATATCCCGAGGCTGATAGGCTCTACTACTCAAGTAGGATTATTAACTACTCCAGTGAGAGAGGATCCTTTTTCTCTTTTACTTTTAGACGAGATTGAAAAGGCCCATCCTGATATTTTAAATTTATTTTTACAAGTTTTAGACGAGGGGAATATAACCGATGGTTTAGGAAGAAAAGTAAGCTTTTTAAATACAATCATTATTGCTACTTCAAATGCTGGGTATAAAGTAATTTTGGAAGCTTTAAAAACAAAAATAGAGTGGTCGGGAGTGAAAGAAAAACTCTTAGATTTTCTTTTCGCTGAAGGTATTTTCCGTCCAGAATTTATCAATCGATTTGATGCAGTAGTAGTTTTTCGACCCTTAAGTAAAGAAAACCTTTCAGATATTGCTGAACTTTTACTCAAAAAATTAAAGATAAATCTTAAAGAAAAAGATATTGAATTTATCATCACTGAGCCCTTAAAAGAAAAAATAGTGGAGTTAGGCTATAACCCAGTCTTTGGGGCAAGAGAAATGCGGAGAGTAATTCAAGATCAAGTAGGGAATCCTTTAGCTGAGGCTTTACTGAGAGGGGAGTTAAAAAGAGGAGATAGTGTGGAGGTAGATCCAGGAGAATTCAAGTTATTAATAAAATCTTGATTTTTTGCTTAGTTTCCTAAAATAAAAAGGTAGAGAAAACCTTGGGTTAAAGAACCTCAAGGCCTTTTTGTTTTACTTAGAGATAAAACCTCTTTAAAAACGGCTAAATAAGCCTACTTAGCCGTTTTTAGGATTTAGGCCTTGGGGATACTCTGGGGATAAATTTTGAGATTTAAAGCTATTTTATGTTTATTTTTATTCGGGTTGACCTAAATTCATAAAGTGGGGTATAGTGAAGATGAAATGGGGAATTGTGGATAACTGTGGGATAAGTAGATGTTTCTGTGGATAACTTTGTAAGAACTCGTATAAATAAGGAAAAGTTATGTTCATCGGCGAATATTTATATTCAATAGACGAAAAAAAGAGATTGGCTATCCCTCCTAAATTCAGGGTAATTTTGGGTAAAAAAGCGGTCATTACTCGGGGGTTAGATCAGTGTCTCTTTCTTTACCCAATTAAAGAATGGCAAATTTTAGCTGAGAAACTGAGTAAGCTTCCTTTATCCCAGGCAGATGCCCGGGGATTTGTCAGAGTGATGCTTACTGGAGCTATGGATGTAAATTTTGATAATTTGGGAAGAATTCTCGTTCCCGATTATTTAAAACAATATGCATTTTTAAAGAAAAAAGTGGTTATTACTGGAGTGTATAACCGAATTGAAATTTGGGATGAAAAGAAATGGCAAGAATATAAAGAGAAAACTGAGAAAGCAGTAGGGGATATAGCTGAAAGATTGAAGGAGTTAGGCGTCTAAACCACTTTTGTTTATATGTTTATACATTTGTATATTCAAATGCTTAGATGGTTCATATTCCAGTTTTACAAAAAGAAGTTCTAGATTATTTAGACCCGAAATCAAATGAAAATTTCATTGATTGCACTATAGGAGAAGGAGGCCATACAGCTGCCATCCTAAAAAAGACAGGACCCAAAGGGAAAGTAGTGGGAATTGAACTAGACCCCGAGCTTTACGAGAAATTACAGGCGGCCGAAACCAAAAACCAAAAACCAAAAACCAAAAGTAGATTAGTTCTCGTTAATAATTCCTACATAAATTTAGAAAAGATTGTGAAAAAATACAAATTTTTTCCAGTCTCTGGAATTTTGTTTGATCTTGGTTTGTCTAGCTGGCACTTAGAAGAATCTGAGAGGGGATTTTCTTTCTTGAAAGATGAAAGATTAGATATGAGATATGATCCAAAAACCATCTCTCTTGCTGCAGAAAAAATTGTTAACCTCTGGCCTCAAGAAAAAATTGAAAAAATTCTAAGAGAATACGGAGAAGAGCGATTTTTTCAAAGAATTTCTAAAAAGATTATAGAAGAGAGAAAAATAAAACCAATTGAAACTACACCCCGATTAGTTGAAATTATCAAAAAAGCAGTTCCGAGGAGATATCAGCTATCAAAACTACACTTTGCTGCTCGAACTTTCCAGGCCTTAAGAATTGCTGTCAATGATGAGTTAAAGAATCTAGAAAGTAGTCTTCCCCAAGCCCTAGCCACTTTAAAGGCTGGAGGAAGATTAGTGATAATTTCTTTCCATTCTTTAGAGGATCGAATTGTGAAAAATTTTTTTAGAGATGAGGCCAAAAAAGGATTTCTTCAGATTTTAACGAAAAAACCAGTTCGGCCGAAAATTATAGAAATTCAAATAAATCCTCGCTCAAGGTCGGCTAAATTAAGAGCAGCAGAAAAAATAACTAATAATTAATAATTCAATATGAACAATACTTTATCTCTTAATCCTCCTTTTTCGATTACTCGTAATCTTATTTTAAAACGGAAGTTGAGTTTAAAGTCTTTCTGGATTCTTTCTATTTCTCTAACAATCTTTCTTTTAGTTTTTTATATTTTTCAAATTAACTCCATAATTCAAAACACCTATTTAATTCAAGGTTATCACGAAAAAGTAAAGGAGCTTTCAGAAAAAAACAAAAAATTAGAACTTTCGTTGACTGAATTAAATTCTCTAGAGAATCTGGAAAGTTTAGTTCAAAATCTCAATTATGAAAAAGTGGATAAGATAAGATATATTCAGGTTTTGGGAGGACAAATTGTTACGAAATAAATTTTTTGTTGCAAAATGAAGCAGTGGCGTATCAATCTTATTTTCGTATTTATCATTTTATTTGTAGCGGTTATTATTAGTCGCTTAATTTTTCTCCAAATTCTTAATCAAGAATATTGGAGAGCCTTAGCTAAAGGCCAACAGAAGGTTTTTCTACAAATCCCCGGAGAAAGAGGAGAAATTTTCTTGACAGATGTGAATAATAATCTTTATCCTTTGGCAATGAACAAAAAATCTAATTTAGTTTATGTTGCCCCAAATGAAATTAAAGAAAAAACAGATACTGCAGAAATTCTCAGTAAGATTCTTGATTTAAAAAAAGATCTTATTCTATCTAAACTCGAGAATAATAGTTTGTATGGGCTCATAAAAAATAAATTGTCAGAGGAGGAAGTAAAAGAGATTGAAAATTCAAATTTATCCGGAGTCTATTTAGGTAAAGAGACTTTACGCTATTATCCTCAGCAATCTTTGGCTTCTCAGGTAATAGGTTTTTTGGGAGGAGATGGGAATTCTTATTACGGTATTGAAGGCTATCATCATGATATTTTAGAAGGAACGAAGGGTTTTCGAGAAGGAGAAAGAGCAGCGCAGGGATTTTTTTTAACTTTTTATGAAAACTTATCTCCTGCGAAAGAAGGAGCTGATCTTATTCTATCCATAGACTATAATATTCAATTCAAAGCTGAAAAGTTATTAGAAGAAGCGAAAGAGGAACTGGGGGCTGAAGAGGGGACAATTATTGTAATGAATCCTTATTCTGGAGAGATTTTAGCATTAGCTAATTTCCCAAATTTTAATCCTAATCGATATGCCGAAGTGGAAGGTTTTGAAATTTTTCAAAACGGAGCAATCCAGAAGATTTTTGAACCAGGATCTGTTTTTAAACCGATTGTAATGGCCGCTGCCTTGGATCAGGGAAAAATAACTCCAGATACTACCTACGAAGATACAGGTTTGGTTAAAATCGGAGGCTACACCATCTATAATTACGATGGAAGAGTCTGGGGAAAGAGGACAATGACTGAAGTTTTAGAAAAATCAATTAATACCGGAGCAATTTTTGTTGAAGCAAAACTTGGCCACGATCTCTTTTTAGAATACATTGAAAGATTTGGCATTTTTGAGAAAACCAATATTGATTTAGAAGGAGAAGTTTTTTCATTAAATTCAAATTTTAAAGAGGGATATGAAATAAATTTTGCCACAGCTGCTTTTGGTCATGGAATAGAGATGACAGCTATCCAGTTAGTTAAAGCTTTTTCAGTAATTGCAAATGGCGGGAAGTTGGTGAAACCTTATTTAGTAAAGAAGATTATGGTTGATGGAAGAGAAAACGAGATAAAGCCTGCGATTTCACAATCTCAGGTGATTTCCCAGAGAGCAGCTTCTGAGTTAACCGCAATGTTGGTGAGCGTGGTTGAAAATGGTTTTGGAAAGGGAGCTGGAATCCCAGGCTATTTTATTGCTGGCAAAACAGGTACCGCTCAAATTCCCTGGGGAGCTCTGGGATTTGATAAATCTGGCTATTCAGATAAAACCATTCAAACTTTTATTGGGTTTGCCCCTGCTTTTAATCCCCAATTTTTAATTCTGATCAAGCTGAATAATCCAAGAACAAAGACTGCTGAGTACTCAACCGTGCCAATTTTCAGAGAATTGGCAAAATACATTATTGATTATTATCAGATACCGCCTGAGTATGAATAATTGTCTAACATTAAAATGAATCTTTTATCAAAACTCATCTTTATCTGGAAAAAACCAAAAATTATTATTGTTACAGGTAAGGGAAGAGATATTACTGCTGAAGCTATTTTTCAAGTTTTGAATCAAAAATTTTCCACCTCCGCCCCGACGATTCGGGGCTACGATGGATCCGCCGTAGCCGCTAGCGCAGGCGGAAAAATAAGAAAAATTACCGAAGATAACTTGGGTTTCTTGAAACAAGAGGAGATCCTAATTTTTGAGACGAAATTAGAAAAAGCAAAAAATTTTAGTTTTTTTGTTAAAAACTCTAAACTCCCTATTTTAGTAGTAACTCAAGTGGGAGAAATTCCTCCCGACAAAGCTTTTTTTGCCGGAGAGAGAAACGAAACTACTGAGATAAAAAAATTGACTAAAATATTGCCTCCTTTTTCCCGTTTAATTTTAAATTTTGACGATGAAACAGTCAGAGAAATTACTGAGGAAACAAATGTATTTGCTTTGACTTTTGGGTTCCAGGAGGGCGCAGATTTTCAATCTACTGATTTGCGCTTAAATAAAGGAGTAAATTTTAAAATCAATTATAGGGGAAACATTGTCCCTATATGGTTAGATTCTCTTTTTGGGAAAGAACAAATCTATTCAGCTCTGGCTGCAGCTGCCTGCGGGATAATTTTTGATCTTAATTTAGTTGAAATTTCTCAAGCCCTAAAATTTTATAAAGGCCTTCCCGGAAGAATGAGGCTAATAAAAGGGATAAAAAGATCTTTTATTTTAGATGATTCAGCGACATCGAGTGTATTTTCAATGACGGAGGCTTTGGAAATTTTAGGGAAAACGGAAATAGAAAAACTTGTCCACCGAAGTCTTGGCGAAGGTGGGAGAAAAATTGCGGTCTTGGGAGATATTTTAGGAATTGGTAAATATACAATTGAAGCTCATGAAACAATTGGAGAAAAAGTGGCCGCTACCTCTAATTTACTCTTCACTATTGGTTCTCGAGCAAAATTTATTGGAGAGGCTGCTAAAAATAAAGGTTTCCCAGAAGAAAAAATATTTCAATTTGATGAGATAAATTTAGCAGTTCAAGCCCTCAAAAGGGAAATAAAAGAAGATGATTTAATTTTAATCGATGGCTCTACCGAAATGAAAATGAGTGAGATAGTGAAAGAGATCAAGGCTGTGCAATAAAGACTCTTGCCCTCCAAATTTTTTGGACTAGCTTTCGCCCTCCTAAATTTTCCTAGAAAACTTGGGAGGGCTTTCGCTAAATCGAAGCCAGAGGCTCCTGCCCAAAAAGTTAGGAAGGCTTGACAAGAACTTTTAAAAACAATATAATCGCCTAATACGTAAAATATGCCTAATTTAGTTTCTAAAATTTACAAATTTTTCACTATGAAAAACGATCAAGGGATAGGCTGAGTTTTTAATTAATTTTTGAGAATTCGGCCGATCCCCAGGATCGGTCTTTTAATTTTAGGCATGCGAATAGCGCAACCCCTCCCCCGAGCACCGAGCACATAACGTTTTATGTGCTCCGGTGCTTCGGTCAGGGTATGCGAATACGCCCATGCGAATTTAGGAGAAAGGAGGTACTTTAAAAAATGAATAGAGAAGAGGTGATGGAAGCGATGAAAAAAGGAAAACCGGTGATACTCTTAGCAAAAGGAAAAAGATATTTGGGCAGATTAACCATGGAAACCAGGGATGGATTCCGGTTTGAGGGGATGAGAGAAGGCGAGCGATTTATTGCCAAAGTTAGTATTTCTGACCTTCTTCCAGTGAGAGAAAAGGGGAATAATGGGAGAGAAAATTAGAAAAGAAAAGATGTCCTTTAATTGTCCTGTATGTAGCCAATCGATGCATACCAGGAACAAAAGGCCCACGTGTCTTAATTGTAATACTCCTTTGGTGGTAAAAGTAAGTAATCCGCAGATTTCTGTGAGAGTTCGCCGCAAGAAAGGGCGAGTCTCGCGATAGGAAGGCAGTAATTTCTACTGCCTAAAGCCAGGGTTTTGTCCTTGGCTTTTTGTTAAAATTATGATAAATTTAAAAAAGCTCTTTTCTATAAATAAAAAGGGGTAATGATTCCCAGAAAGGAAGGAGATGAGGCAAGGTGACTAAATATGTGAAGCCGAAAAAGACAAGGACAATGAAAAGGGGATTAAGACCATTTCCAACTCCCTCTTTAGAGAGTTTTTCCCAAAAGGCAATCGAGAAGATGACAGGAGAAATTGAAGGCATCTTGGATGATAATCGAATTTTAGACGAAAAAGCTAATTGGAGAATAACTCAGGCCCTCTTGGCGGCTTCTTTCCGAAGAGCTGAAACTGCCGGGGAAAAAAGTAAAATTATTCGGCAAATTAATCGACATCAAGATGAAGGACATCGTTTAGGCTTTAGCGAGACTGAAATCCGAGCTATTAATCGAGTGGTTTTACAAAAAGATTTAACTGGCCAATTAGAAAGCTTTGCCCAAAAATTATCTGAAAGGAGGGAAAGACAATGAATCATCAACCTCCTTTTTCTGGCCCTATCGTCTAGTGGTTTAGGACGCTAGGTTCTCAACCTAGTAACACGGGTTCAAATCCCGTTAGGGCCACATTCGAGAAAAAGTCAATTTCTTATTGGTCGCCTCGCTTTGCGAGACAAAGACTGCTAAAGAACCTGTTAAAAATATCGGCTCGAACCACATTTTGGTAAAAGAAAATTTTTATACATTGAAAATTTAATAGAATTTCTTTTTTTGGACTATTGACACTCAAACCATATTTACTACAATGTAGATAGTAAAGGTCGGGAAGTTCACAAGTAAATGATAATTTTTTACTCAAAAAATATGTATATACAAAAGATAAGAGACTTTTCTACTCCTTACCGAGTGGCTGCAATGGTCGGATTAATGCTCACGATAGTATTGTCGGCAGTTGTTTTCAGTACTGCGCGTGCGCAAAACAATGGAACTGTCGCAACAGTAGTGATTTCCTCTGACAGCATGCAAAGCTGGTTCTTTCACGATGACGAGCACGTTCCTCCCGGTAACGGTGAATTAGTTGTAGGTCCAGAGACTCCACCTATGGGATTAGGTAGCGTGCATCTAACACTTGGAGAATTAACAGCAGGTATGACAATACAGCTTATTGACTTTCGTGCAACCCCACTTGCTGACATAGACACTCTTGAATACAGTACTTATGTTAAACCAGATTCAACAGTTACTGTAGCCATTGCCTTGCAGTTCAACATAGATGACGATTTAACGGACGGCGATAATAACTGGAAAGGACGACTGGTATTTGAGCCTCCGTACTACGGTGAGACAGCCAAAGTTACCAAGGGTGAATGGCAAACATGGCATCCTATGGAGGAGGAAGGTAAATGGTGGTGGGGTACTCGCAACCCAATTAAAGCAGAATGTTCAATCAGCGATCCATGTACCTGGGATGAACTGTTAACTAATTTCCCCAACATTGGAATTCGAGATGCTGACTATACTGGTGTTTTGTTCAAAGCAGGCAGCGGCTGGGCACCACCTTGGGATGGTAACGTTGATGCCTTCACTATCGGAATAAATGGTAACAGCATAACATACGACTTCGAAAACAGTAAAGAAGACTGCAAGAAGGGCGGCTGGATTGCATCTGAGAATCCGGACTTCAGTAATCAGGGTGAGTGTGTAAGCTATATCGCAAGTAGTGGAAGAGTTAGGTAACCCATAACATTCCTTGTGTGGATTTTGAAAACCGCTCTCGGAGCGGTTTTCAGTTTGCGCTCCATGAAATCTTAAACTTTGTTTACCGCCAAAGCAGTAAATTTTTCAAGAAAAAATGAGCTTGAAAATTTACTTTAATGAGTTATGATTAACTCATAGAAAAACTTGAAATTGTTAAAGAACGCGGCGAGCCCGCTTGCGGGCGAGCCGCATATTACGGGGGCTTGTTTTCGCCGCCTGCGGCGGCGAAAAATGTTCGAACTATTTTCAATATAGTCCACAAATAGAAAAGGTTTTAACTTCGCTCTTTTTATTTTAAAATAAGACAATGACTGAAATTTCGGTCATATTCTTAAGCACCTTAACATAATGTGAAAGGAGTAAAACAAAAATGGAAAGAAGAGTAGTTATTACGGGGATAGGAATGATTACGCCTTTAGGTAACACTCAAGAAACCTGGGGAAACTTAATAAAAGGGAAATCTGGAATTAGCCGCCTTTCACGGTTTAACCCCGATGATTATGGAGCCTCGTCAAATTTCCCAAGGATTGCTGGTGAAGTAAAGAACTTCGATTTAAAAGATCAGGGAGTGGATAGGAAAACTATAAGAAGATCAGGTCTCGTTGGCCGATACCTTTTAGCTGCTGCTATTGAGGCAATCTTAGATTCAGAAATTCAACTTGAGAAAGAAGATATGTATCGGGTTGGTATTCTAGTCGGCTCGAATTTGGGTGAAGCTCATCTTTGGGAGGAACAATCAAAAGTCCTTTTTGAAAAAGGGCCGCACAAAATTGCTCCTTTAACTGTTCCCTTGCTTTGTCCAAATATGCCGGGTGGAAATCTCAGTATTTTTCTAGGGGTTAAAGGAATAAACTTATCTTCCAGCACGGCCTGTGCAGCCTCCGCCCATGCGATTGGACTATCCGTTGATCAAATCAGGCTTGGTCGAGCAGATATAATGATTGCAGGCGGCACCGAAGCTCCTCTGACCCCGCTTATCTTTAGCGCTTTTAATCAGATTAGAGCACTCTCTTGCTTCAATAGTGAACCTGAAAAAGCCTCTTGTCCTTTTGACAGAAGAAGAGATGGGTTTGTTATGTCAGAAGGAGCTGGAGTGATTATTTTAGAAGAACTATCCCATGCGCTATCCAGAAATACAAGGAATATCTACGCAGAACTAATTGGTTTTGGGATGACTGGAGATGCCTACCATATTATTAACCCTAGTGTTGAGGGACAACGCGAGTGCATGAGATTAGCAATTGAAGAGGCTGGAGTGAAGTTGACGGAGGTTGACTACATTAATGCTCACGGTACCTCAACTCTGGTTGGTGACATAAGTGAAACCAAGGCCATGAAGGAACTATTTGGCGAGGAAGCTTTCAAACTTGCAGTGAGTTCAAGTAAATCAATGCTTGGTCATTTATTTGGAGCGTCAGGAGCAGTGGAGGCGGCGCTTACGGTATTAGTTTTAAAGTATGGTATTTTGCCCCCAACTATCAATCTGGAAAATCCTGATGCAGATTGTGATTTAGATTATGTGCCAAATCAAGCCAGAAAAGCAGATATAAGAATTGCTCTTTCTAATTCCTTCGGTTTTGGAGGAACGAACGCTTGCTTAGTTTTTAAGCGATTTGAGTAAAGGGGCTACCGAGTAGCCCTCTTTTTTTATATAATGAAATAATGACTCAAAAAAATTCTTGGCAAAATCTTTCTTTTGAGGAAACGGTTAAATTATTAGACTCGAATTCTAAGAATGGATTATCTGAAAAAGAAATATTATTCAGACAGAAAAAATTCGGTTTGAATAAACTTCCTGAAGAAAAACCTTTACCTTCTCTGAAAATCTTTCTGGAGCAGTTTAGAAGTCCTCTCATTTATATTTTGGTCATTGCCGGGGTTATCACTCTGATTTTAGGAGAATATACAGATTCAATTGTCATTTTTGGGGCAGTGATTTTAAACACAATTGTTGGCTTTTTCCAGGAAAATAAGGCATCCAAAGCTTTGCGGGGACTGAAAAAAGTGGTGAAACAGAAAGCCAGAGTGATAAGAGAAGGAAACGAGAAAATTGTAGATTCCATAGCTTTGGTTCCCGGAGATATTTTTGAATTAGCAGCTGGAGATAAGGTTCCGGCTGATGGAAGATTAATTGAGACCCATAATTTAAAAATTAATGAGATGGCCTTAACCGGAGAGTGGCTACCAGCTAAAAAGAGGACTGATATTTTACCGAAAGAAACTTCTTTAGCAGATAGAGACAATATGATTTATATGGGAACGATTGTTGAAGACGGAAAAGGAAAAGCGGTAGTTACTGGAATTGCGCTCCTAACCGAGATTGGCAAGGTGGCTGAGATGGTGAAGGAGGTCAAAGAAGAGAAAACCCCCCTGCAAAAAAAATTGGTGATACTTAGCAGATTAATAGGGGTTATCATTTTTATGGCCTCTGCTCTTATTTTTTATGGGGGAATCTTGCGGGAGCAAGATTTTTTATTAATGTTTGAAACGGCGGTGGCAGTAGCTGTAGCTGCCATCCCAGAAGGATTACCAATAGCTATGACCGTAATTTTAGCCCTGGGTATGCAGAGAATCTTAAAAAGAAAGGGATTGGTGAGAAAACTTCTGGCAGCTGAAACCTTAGGGTCAACTTCAGTCATTGCGACTGATAAAACTTTGACTTTAACGGAAGGGAAAATGGTAGTTTCTGAGATTTCCACAGCTAATCGCAGTATCTCTTCTAAAGACATTCGGATGAGCTCAGTCGAAGCCATTGACTCCTTTCCAAAAATTTTTCAGAAAGAAGCTACCAAAGACCAAACTTTTGCTTTACAGATTTCGCTTTTAGCAAACGAGGCTTTTGTTGAAAATCCTAAAGATCCTATTTCTGATTGGGAAATTAGGGGAAGACCGACAGATAGAGCTTTGGTTTTGTTTGGGGCCGAGGTTGGATTAAAAAAACCAGATTTGGAGAAACCATTTCCTACCATTGATGAACTTCCTTTCAATCCCCAAAATAAATTTATTGCCTCTCTACGCCAGAAAGGGAAAGAGGGAATTTTATTTGTTTCCGGGGCCCCTGAGAAAATTCTCAACCTTTCTTCGCATTTGCAAAAAGAAGGTAAGGCGAAAGTTTTAAAGGAAAGAGGTCTTTTAAAATTAAATAAAGAATTAGAGAATTTAACTCGTAAAGGATTGAGGGTAGTAGCTACGGCTTACAAAAAAACCAAAAACCAAAAATCCCGCCAGAGGCGAGGCTCGCCAGAGGCGGCAAAAACCAAAAATTTAGAGGAGGAAGTAAATGATTTAGTTTTTGTTGGATTTATTGCTTTAAAGGATCCTTTAAGAAAAGGGGTCAAAGAAGCAATCGATATTTGCAAGCAGGCAGGAATGAGACCAATTATTGTCACCGGAGATCACAGACTCACTGCGAAAGCTATAGCTACTGAGCTAGGATTCAAAATTAAAGCAAAAAATATTATTGAGGGGAAGGATTTAGATGAATTATCCGATGCAGATTTTGAAAAGAGATTAAAGGAAATTCAGATTTATGCCAGAGTTGAACCTAAACACAAAATAAAAATTATTGAAGCCTGGCAGAGAAAGGGAGAAGTAGTGGCAATGACTGGCGATGGCATAAATGATGCCCCAGCTTTAAAGCAAGCTGACATTGGAGTCGCTTTAGGCTCTGGAACTGATGTAGCCAAAGAAGTTTCTGATTTAGTTTTGCTAACTGATAACTTCTCAATTATTGTGGCAGCGGTGGAAGAAGGAAGAGTAATTATTGATAATGTTAGAAAAACCGTTACCCTTTTACTTTCTCAATCTTTTTCGGAAATAATTTTGATTGGAGGTTCTATTATTGGAGGTTTACCTTTACCAATCTTGCCAGTCCAAATTTTATGGGAAAACTTAATTGAGGGTAGTCCTCAGGGAATTGCTCTGGCTTTTGAGCCAAAAGAAAAAGGAGTGATGGCGAGATCCCCCGAAGATCCCAAAAAGCCACTTTTGACTCAACGAATGAAGACAATAATTTTTGGTTTTGGGATTGTTACTAGTTTTATTCTTTTTGGCGTGTTTTTGTGGCTTTATAATGTATGGGGGGGAGAACGCTTGCCAGAAATCAGAACCATAATTTTTGCGGTTTTAGCCATTGACACTTTCTTTTATGCTTTCTCTTGTAAAAATCTGAGAAAAAATATCTGGCAATATAATCCCTTTTCCAATTTATATTTAATAGTTTCCATACTTTTCAGTCTTCTTATGTTAGTTGCTGCTGTCTATCTTCCCTTCTTTCAAAACTTATTAAAAACCCAACCTTTAAGTCTTTTTGGCTGGTTTTTAATTTTAGGATTAGGAATGATAAACCTAATTTTAATTGAAGCTACTAAATGGTACTTCATAATCAAAGCAAGAAGTTCTAAGCACTAAATCCTATGTCTAAATTCATTTACGCCCTATCTACCCTTTCAGGAACAATTATTGGTGTAGGTCTTTTTTCGCTACCCTACATTACTTCCAAAGTTGGAATTTGGTTAATTTTGGGGTATTTTCTTGTCCTAGGAAGTATTGTTATTATTATCCATCTCCTTTTTGGGGAGGTCGCTTTAAAAACTCCAGATTTTTTGCGTCTTCCAGGATATGCCAAAATTTATTTAGGAAAATGGGGTCAGAAAATAGCCCTCCTTTCAGCTATTTTTGGTTTTTGGGGAGCAATTCTAGCCTACTTAATTATTGGAGGCCAATTTTTAACAGCTTTATTGAGGCCGGTTTTTGGAGGAAATGATATTTCTTATACCTTTATTTATTTTTCTTTAGGAGCTATTCTTATTTATTTTGGAATTAAAACCATTGCAAAGGTAGAACTTTTTGGGTTAATTTTATTTTTTATAATTGTGACTGTGATATTTTTCCGTGGTTTTCCTCTGTTAAAAATAGAAAATCTTTTTCCGGTAGGCTCTTTAAAAATGAGCCTCCTTTTTTTACCTTATGGCCCCATTCTCTTTTCTTTATGGGGAGCAGAATTAATTCCAGAGATTGAAGAAATTTTAGGCAAAGAGAAAGCTCTTCTTAAAAAATTAATTCCTATTGCTATTTTAATTCCAATAATTCTCTACCTTATTTTTATCTTTTTCGTTTTGGGAATTACTGGTAAAGCTACATCAGAGGAAGCAATTTTGGGCCTAGGAAATTTTTTAGGGGCTGACGTTATTAGATTGGCTCTTCTTTTTGGAATTTTTGTTACCTTAACCTCTTTTATTACTTTAGGACTTACCCTGAAAAAAGTTTTCTGGTATGATTTGAAAGTACCAAAGAATATAGCCTTCGCTATTGCCTGTTTTCCACCTCTTTTGTTTTTTTTAATTGGCTTTAAAAATTTCATCTCAGTGATTGGTCTCGTTGGAGGAGTAATGTTAGCCATAAATGGAATTTTAATTATTTTAATGTACCAAATAGTCAAGAAAATCCCCCGTTTTTCTCTCACTTTCTTTTTAACCTCTTTTTTGATTTTCATTTTCATTCTCGGAATAATTTATCAAATATATTATTTTATTAGATGATCCTCTTTTATATTCTCGTTTTCGTTATCTCTGTTTTTTTGATTTTCTGGTCAGGGAGACTACTGGTTGACAGCCTAGCCAGAATTGCTCGCTTTTTAGAATGGAGAGAATTTGTGGTAGCCTTTTTTGTTGTTGCCTTTGCTGGTACTATTCCCAATCTTTTTGTAGGGATTTCTTCTGCTCTTCATAAAATTCCCGAACTTTCTTTTGGGGACGTAATGGGAGGGAACGTCGTTGATTTAACGTTGGCTGTGGGTTTAGCTGCCTTAATTGCGAAAGGTCTTCCCGCTGAGAGCAAGACGGTTCAAACAACCTCTATTTTTACAATAATAATTGCTATTTTACCCTTACTTTTAATTTTAGATGGGACCTTGGGAAGGGGAGACGGAATGATTTTAATTTTAGTTTTCCTTTTCTATATCGTTTGGCTTTTTTCCAAAAAAGAAAGATTTACCAAAATTTACGATGATGAAAAAATTCCTATTATTAAAGAATTTAGAATCTTTATCAAAGACCTCGGAAAAGTAATTTTTGGAATAATACTCTTATTGATAGCTGCAGAAGGAATTGTTAGAGCTGCTTCCTTTTTTGCTGAGGGATTCAATTTATCATTGGCTCTGATTGGAATTTTAATTGTTGGTTTGGGGAATGCCCTTCCTGAAACCTATTTTGCAATTGCCGCAGCCAGAAAAGGCCAAACCGGGATGATTTTAGGGAATTTGATGGGATCGGTTATGATACCAGCCACTTTGGTTTTGGGTATAGTGGCTTTCATTCATCCAATTGAAATTGCTGATTTCTCACCCTTTGCTATTGCCAGATTTTTCCTCATAATTGCAGCGTTCTCTTTCCTCTTATTTGTCCGAACTGGTCGGCAAATCACCAGAAAAGAGGCAATATTTTTGCTCTCAATTTATATCGTTTTTGTTATAATTGAAATTTTAACAAAATAATGATAATATAAATTTAATGCCAGATTTTCTTTTTATTTTGATAATATTTTTAATTGTGGCAGGGGGCTTTTGGTTATCTTTTCTTTTTATCAAAAAAGAAATGCGAGATTTGAAGGGAAAAAAAGAAGATTTGGCTCTGGGTTTAATCAAACAAGACATTAACGAGATGAGAAAGAGGTTTGAAGCAGGTTATTCTCAAATGGCCCAAGAGTTAGGTAGAGTGAAAGAGATTGGCCACGCAATGAGAGATTTTCAGGATTTTTTAAAATCTCCCAAATTAAGAGGGAATATTGGGGAACAAATTTTAAGAGATTTACTGGATCAGATATTACCCAAAAGTAATTTTTCTTTGCAATATCAATTTCAGGAAGGGCAAATCGTTGATGCTATTGTTAAAACAAAGCAGGGGATGATCCCTATTGATTCAAAGTTTCCCATGGAAACTTTCAGAAGAATGAATAAGGTAAGAGAAGAAGAAAAAGAGAGAGCTGGGCGAGAATTTATCCGAGAGATAAAAAAGTATATTAATGATATTTCCAGAAAATATATTTTGCCTCAGGAAGGAACGGTGGATTTTGCCCTAATGTATGTTCCCTCAGAACCTGTATATTATGAGATTGCTTTGAACCAGCCCGAGATTTTAGAATACGGTCAAAATAAAAAAGTTATATTTGTTTCTCCAAATTCTTTTTATTACTTTTTAAGGATAATTATGATTGGACTGGAAGGATCAAAGATTGAAGAAGCCTCAAAGAAAATTTTGGAAGGGTTAAAGGCAATTCAGCAAGAATCAATGAAATTTGGCGAAGAGCTCAATACTTTAGTTTTGCATATTGATCATGCAAAAGGCTCCTCAGATAGAGTTCAATCAAGATACGGAAGATTAGTAGGAAGAATCGATGGATTGCGGTTGCTGGAACCAGAAGAAAAAAAGAAACTGGAAGAGCCAGAAAAATAGAATTGTTACATTGTTAAATTGTTAATATGCTGGCAGTGATTAAAACAGGTGGAAAACAATATATTGTTTCACCTGGGCAAAAAATAAAAATTGAGAAAATTGGAAAGAAAGAAGGACAAGAAATGGTCTTCAATTTTGTTTTGCTTTTACAAAAAGGAAAGAAACTGGAAATCGGAACCCCTCATATTAAGGGGGCAAAAGTTACTGGAAAGGTTCTATCTCATGGCAAAGGAAAAAAGATAATTGTTTTTAAATACAAACCAAAAAAACGTTACAAAGTAAAAAAGGGCCATCGCCAGCCCTATACGGAGGTTGAAATTTTAAAAATAGCTGGGTAAGTTTATGGAGGTGAAAATCGGTAGCGACATTTTACAGCTCAAAAAATTCCAAAACAGCTTTCAAAGATATCCCCAGAAATTTAATAGGGATATTTTTTGTGAATCAGAACTAAGAAACTCAGAAATTTCGCATTTGGCAGGAATATTTTCAGCTAAAGAAGCAGTGATGAAGGCCTTAGATTTAAAAGCAGGAAGTTGGAAAGAAATTGAAATTGGGAATCTGAAATCTGGTAAACCATTTATAAACCTTCACTCAAAACTAAATCCACAAAAGATAGAAAGTTGCGATCTGAGTATTAGCCATCATGGAGATTATGTAGTTGCAGTAGCAGTATTTATATTAAAATGAAAACTCTCCTTGATATTTTAATTGAGGGAAGAAAGCGGTTTTCCCAATTTCCTGCCTTAAAAATAAAACCGAGGTATCGAAGTATTGTTTGGAATTATTCTGAACTTTATAATTTCGCTTTCGGGATATCTAAATTACTGAGGGAAAGAGGGATCAAAAAAGGGGATAGAGTATTGCTTTGGGCTCCTAATTCTCCTTATTGGCTGGGAGCCTTTTTTGGTTGCCTTTTAAAGGGAGTAATTATTGTTCCTCTCCACTTGCAAAATACCCCTCAATTTATTTCCAAAGTAGCGCGCCAAACCGAAGCTAAACTTTTATTCAAATTTTCAACATTCAAAAAACCTGAAGAAATAAGTTGCCCTTATGTAGATATCGATTATTTAGATAATCTTATTGAGACAAAATATAAATTTGAACAACCCCAAATCAAAGAAAACGATATTGCTGAAATCCTTTATACTTCTGGCACGACAGGGGATCCGAAAGGAGTAATTTTAACTCACCGAAACATTGTTTCTAATCTCGAAGCTGTTTTCAATATTATTGAGGTCAAAAAGAATGATCGAGTTTTATCTATTTTGCCCCTCTCCCATATTTTTGAGCAAATGATTGAATTCAGGGCACTATCTGCGGGAGCTAAAATTATTTATACACCTGCTTTGAGTTCAGTAATTATTATGAGAAATCTTTTTGAAAATGAAATCACGAAAATGGCAGTAGTTCCTGAATTTCTGAAATTGGTGGTGCAGAGAATCGGAGAGGAGGCTAAAAGAACAGGAAAAGAAAAAATATTTAACGCTCTTTTGAAAATTGCTCCAAGCTTACCAATTCCAATTCGTCGAATTTTATTTCGAAACATCCATCAAAAATTTGGAGGAAAATTGCGTTTATTGGTTTCAGGAGGAGCTCCACTTGATTTTGAAATTGGAAAAAAGTGGCAAGCATTAGGAGTTAACATTGTTCAGGGATATGGGCTCACTGAAACCTCAGCGGTAGTGAGTATGCTCACTGAAAAGGATAAGAAATTGGCTTCAGCTGGGAAAATAATTAAAGGGGTTGAAGTAAAACTTGCGAAAGACGGAGAAATATTGGTTAAGGCCCCAAGTATCACTCAGGGGTATTGGAAAAATCCTTTAAAAACAAAAGAGACCCTTGAAGCAGGTTGGTTAAAAACCGGAGACATAGGTTATTTTGACAAAGAGGGATATTTATATATCAAAGGAAGGAAAAAATTTATGATTTTAACTGCTGCTGGCCAGAATGTCTATCCAGAAGATATAGAAGCAGAACTTAACAAAGAGGAAGAAATAAAGGATTCCTGCGTAGTGGGGCTAAAGAAAAATAAAAGGGTATTAATTCATGCAGCTTTACTTAGCGATACGAAAGAGGAAAAACTTCAAGAGATTATCGATAGGGTCAACAAAAAACTAGCTTCTTTTCAGCAAATTCAAAGTTGGTCAGTTTGGCCCTTTTCTGATTTTCCAAGAACAATCACGAGAAAAGCAAAGAGGCCCGAAGTTCTGAAATATCTTTCGGAAAGAATTTTACCAGAAGAAGTAAAAGCACTGAAAAAAAAAATTCCTCCCTTAATAAGTATTCTCTCTCAAATTACCGAAACCAACCCTTCCTTAATTTCCAAAGAAAGTAGTATCGTCAGAGATTTAAAACTCGATTCTTTAATGCGAATTGAGTTGGTGGCTCGAATTGAAGAGGAATTTGGAATTGAAATTGATGAGGCGACAATTACCACAGATTTGAGGGTAGCTGATTTGGAAAGATTAATTCAACAAAAACCAAAAAAATTAGTAAAATATAAACTCAGAGCGTGGCCACGTCTATCTTTTATTAATGGAATTCGAAAGATGTTACAAAATCTTATTTTCTTCCCAATAATTCTTAACCTCCTATCCAAAATCAAAGTGCAGGGATTAGAAAATATAAAAGGAGTTAAAACCCCGATTATCGTAATGCCAAATCACATCAGTGATTTAGATACACCAGTAATTTTTAAAGTTTTACCCCCTTTCATTCGAAAAAAGTTCGCGGTAGCTGCAGCAACCGATATTTTATATGAGAAACTTTGGTACGTACAACCTCTCGTGACTTTATTATTTAACACCTATCCTCTTCCCAGGATGGGTCAAATAAAATCAGGATTAATCTACACCGGGGAATTATTAGATGAGGATTGGTCAATTTTAGTTTATCCTGAAGGAGGAATTTCAGAAACTGGAAATCTTTTACCGCTTAAGATGGGAGCAGGAGTAATAGGAGTAGAAATGCAAGCTCCTATAGTTCCAGTTAAAATTTCAGGAACTCGAGAAATCTTACCTATCCATTGGAAAGTATGGAAAGTACTAAGAAAATTAAGAGGAAAAGTAGTGGTGAAAATTGGCAAACCACTTTATTTCAAAAAATGGACCTCTTACGAAGAGGCCACAAAAATTATTGAAGCGGAGATGAAAAAACTTTAATATTATTTCCTTCCTTCGAGGGCTGAACCTAAGGTTTCCTCATCTGTATATTCGAGTTCTCCCCCAATCGGCAATCCCCGGCCAAGGCGGGTGATTTTTGTATTTAAAGATTTCAATAATCTCTCTAAATATAACGTAGTAGCTTCTCCTTCCGTAGTGGGATTTACAGCAAGAATTACCTCTTTGAAACCGAAACTTCCCTTTATAAAATCTGAAGGGTTTTTTATTCTTGTTATTAACTCTTTTGCTCTTAGCTTTTTGATATCTTCTTTTTTCAGAGTAGAAACTGTTCCCCCTAAGATAAAATAGAGGCCCTTATATTTTTTTATTTTCTCCAGGGAAATTAAATCAGTTTCTTTTTCAACGACACAAAGTAAGGATTTATCTCTGGCAGGATTTGCACAAATTGAGCAGAGTTTTTGTTCGGAATTTCCAACCTCAAACGGATTAAAACAAAAAAGGCAAAGCTGGATTTTATTTCTGAGATCAGAAATGGACTTTATTAGTTTTTCGATTTCTCCTTTTGGTAATTTCATCAAATAAAAAACAAAGCGCGCCGCAGTTCGCGGCCCAATAGTAGGAAATTTCGAAAATTGCTCAATGAGTTTTTGGATAGAAGGAGGATACATAAATGCTTAAAAATGACCGACCCACATCGGAAGGGGGTCGGGGTGAAAAGTCATTCTTGATACTCTTTTTCTAAATTCTTAAAGGAAACGATTCTCTCATCAAAATAAAGCTCAATTTTGCCCACGGGGCCATTTCTGTGTTTAGCTATAATGATATCTGCAACATTTTTTCTGGTTGTCTCTGATCGATATTTATCTTCCCGATAAATAAAAAGAACGACATCTGCATCTTGCTCAATTGCTCCTGTTTCTCTTAAATCGGCTAATCTGGGAATCTGAGGAGATCTTTGTTCTACCGCTCTTGATAACTGAGATAAAGCTAAAACCGGAACATTTAGTTCTCTGGCCAAAGCCTTAAGAGACCTTGAAATTTCAGTCATCTGTTGAACCATAGTGACTGCCGGGTTTCTCGGTTCCATTAGTTGTAAATAATCAACAATAAGCAATCCCAGGCCCTTATCAGCTTGTAGCCTTCTTGCCATTGCCCTCATTTGTAAAATATTAGAGGTAGCAGCATCATCAATATAAAGCGGCATCTCAGACAAAATTCCCAAAGCCTGCTGAATTCGAGAAAAATCATTATCTTCTCCTTCACTGGAAAGCCGACCAGTTCGCAATCTCCACAAATCTACCCCTGCTTGAGCTGAAATTAATCTATCTACAACCTGATCTTTGGACATTTCCAAACTGAATAGGCCTACGGGTATCTTCCCATGAATTGCAGCAAATCTCGCAAAATCTAAGGCCATGGATGATTTTCCCAGAGTTGGCCTTGAGGCTAAAACTATCAAATCAGATTTTTGCAAACCCGAAAGTATATTATCTAAATCGGTAAAACCAGTAGCTACTCCCCGGGGAGTACCTTTTTGGCGAGAGAGTCTTTCAATTCTTTCAAAGGCTTCCTCCAGAGTGGCTTTCACGGGTACAAAATCTTGACTGAGACTTTTTTGAGCAATACTAAAAATTCTATTTTCAGCCCGATCGAGAAGGACTTCCATATCTTCATCCTCATTGTAGCCCATGAGTCCTATCTCGTAGCTGGCTGAAATCAAATCTCTTAAGACCCTCTTTCTCTGGACAATTTTTGCATAATTTAAAATATTGGAAGCTGTTGGCACAGAATTAATCAGTTCAGTTAAATAACTATTTCCTCCAATTTCTTCAATATGTCCCTTTTCTTTAAGACGGTTAGAAAGAGACAAAAGATCAATTGGCTCTCTTCTTTCAAAAAGTTCAACCATACTTTGATAGATATCTTGATGAGTTCCTTTATAGAAATCTTGAGGAGTTAAAAAATCAACCACTTTTAAAATCGCTGATTTATCTAACATCAATGCTCCCAAAAGAGATCTTTCTGCCTCAAGACTTTGAGGAGGAAGCTTTTCTGGTAGTTCAAAATTGCCAGAGGAATTCTGCGTCATTAATTCTAATATAACAAAAGGAAAAAACCCTGTCAAAACTTTGACAAATTCTTTAATAGCTGATATAAATTTAATATCAAGAGAAAATAGCTGTTTAACAAAAGGGAAGGAGAAAGGGAATGAGAGAAGCTGAACTTTCAGCTGAACAGAAACATCAGCTTTATGAAAGGCTAATGGTAGCCATTTTCGGTGAAAGGCAAGATCCTCGCCTTCCTCTCTGTTATCCTTATATTATTGAAGATGGAGAGGAAGTATCTTTAGAAGAAGGAGTGAAAAGGGTTTTAGAAACCTTGCTTGATCTCCCTATTTTTCCAGGTTTGTATAAAATCCAGTGGACTAAGGAAAAACAAATCCAATTATTAAATCTTAGATTTGGCCTGGAAGATGGAGAAACAAGGAGATTAGCCAAAGTTGGCAAGGAATTTGAAATAACTCGAGAAAGAGTTCGCCAGGTTGAAGCTAGGATTCTCCGGGTGTTGCGACACCCCAGCCGATCGGGATATCTCAGAAATTTCCTGATTCCTTCTCCAGAAGAAAGAACAGCAGTTCTCCAACTGGAAGAAGAAAATAAGAAGCTAAGAGAGGAAAACGAAAGATTTCAAAGATTCTCAAATAGATTTGGCATTCCGCCAGAAGAATTTGAATCAAGATATAAAATAGAACAAACGAGGAGTAACCTTCGGAAAGCCCTCCAAAAAGCAGCTTCCCGTTATCCGGGAATTACTCCATACCTTATAACCAATACCTACAACGCCTTAGTACGGAGTGAAATAAATTCTCTTTCTCAATTGAAGGCAGTAATGAATTTAGGTGAATGGAGGGTTGTCGAACTAAGACAGATCGGCGAAAAATCTTTCTGGTTGATTCACAAAACCCTGGAGATATCAGAGGAGGAAACCAAATGAAAAGGCGCTTCGAGAGCGCCTTTTTTAAATTCATGATTTAAAGCTTTTTAATTTTTGGTCCTCCTTTTGTATCTTCAACCCAATAGCCCCTTTGCTTAATTTTCCTTCTCATTTCATCAGCTTTTTTGAAGTCTTTTCTTCTTCGAGCATCTTCTCTTTCTCTGACCATTTTTTTGATGAAATCGGGAATTTTCGGAGCTACTCTCTTCCCCCAAAAGATAAAATTGAAGACTTTATCTATTTTTCTCAAGATTCTTAAGATATCTCTGGCATCAGCTGGAGTTAATCTATCTTTATCAAGGAGATAACTTCCTCGACCAATTAAGTGGAAGAGGGCAGCCAAAGCAACTGGGGTATTAAAATCATTATCCATTGCTTTTTCAAATTCCTTTTGAGTTCTCAAAACTAAGCTTTGAGCTGACCTCTTCTTTTTATTTATTTCCTGTTTCCTGCTTCCTGTTTCCTGTAATTTATCTAAAAATCCATCAATTCTTTCAATTTCTCTCTTCGTTTGTAAAATTACTTTCTCGCTGTAGTCAATAGGGGAGCGATAATGATTTTTGAGGATAAAAAATCTTAGGATTCGGGGAGAATGATTTTTTAAAAAATCTTTTATGGTAATAAAATTACCAAGAGATTTTGCCATTTTTTGTTTTTTTACAGCAAGGAAACCGGAATGAAGCCAGTATCTTACCATTGGTTTTTTATTAGATACAGCTTCCATTTGGGCAATTTCTGCTTCGTGATGCGGAAAGATTAAATCTCTCCCTCCGCCGTGAATATCATATTTGGGCCCAAAATATTTCTCAGTGATAGCCGTATCCTCAATATGCCAACCCGGTCTTCCCCAGCCAAAAGAGCTGGGCCATTTCGGCTCTCCTTTTTTTGAGAACTTCCACAAACAGAAATCTCCTTTGTTTTTCTTCTTCTTGCTTTCGTCAATTCGGGAAACAGCATCTTCTGCTTGCAAAACTGTCCTTCTTGATAATTTCCCATAATCTTTAAACTTACTGATATCATAATAAATCCCGTCTTTAATTTGATAAGCAAAACCCTTTTTCGAAAGTTTTTTCACTTGATTAATTATTTCTTTTATATGGTCTGTCGCTCGGGCATACTTTGTTACACTGTCTATCTTTAAACCCTTCATATCCTTCAAATATTTTTTCTCAAAATAGCTGGCTAACTTTTTAGGTTTTATCTTCTTGGTTTTGGCTCGTTGAATGATCTTGTCGTCAATGTCGGTAATATTTTGGAGATAGAAAACATCAAAATCTTTTTCCCGAAGGTACTTTGCAATCATATCAAATACAACATATGTTCTTGCATGTCCAATATGAGCTAAGTCGTAAGGGGTAATTCCACAAACAAAAAGATTTACTTTTTTACCTTTCCTTGGCCGAAAATTCTCTTTTTTTCGAGATAGGGTATTGTAGAGTTTAAGCATAGTAATACATATACTTTAGCATATTTTACCCTTTGAAAAAATTTAGGTTTCATGTTAAAATAAAACAATGAAAAAATCTGATATTTTGGCAGCCGTAATTATTGGAGAGGTTTCAGCTTGGCTTACCCTTCTCATTTTTAAGAATATTCGATTGGAACTGCCTTTTTGGTGGGGATTACCGATTGTATTACCGATTCTCGCTCTCATTGGCCTCTGGATTGCTTCAATTTTGGGGAAACGGCTCTTCATAATTTACCAGGCAGCTAAATTTCTTTTAGTTGGAATTTTGAACACTCTGATTGATTTGGGAGTATTGAATTTTTTAATTTTAATTACAGGAGTAGCTTCCGGTTTGAATTTCTCGTTTTTTAAGGGAATATCATTCTTAGTAGCTGTTGTAAATTCTTATTTTTGGAACAAATTCTGGACGTTTGAAAAGAGAGAAATTACCAAAGCCCCCAAAGAATTTGTCCAATTTTTCACCGTAGCTTTAATTGGCCTGGGAATAAACGTTGGAGTAGCTTCTCTGGTGGTTAACGTAATTGGTCCCCAATTCGGCTTATCGGAAAAAATTTGGGCAAACATCGGTGCAATCACTGCAACTTTCATTGGGATGACCTGGAATTTCCTTGGATATAAGTTTATTGTCTTTAGATAATAAAATATTGGCATGTCGCTGATATTATACAGAGAATATCGACCAGAGAATGAAAAAGATTGATATTATTCTTGCTCTTATTATTGGAGAAATAGTTGCCTGGTTTTTCTTTGGGATTTTGAAAAATCTAGAGGTGGAAATAGGAATATTGTCTTTGGCCTTACTTATTTTATTCCCAATTCTCTCAGTCCTGGGGCTTTGGATAGCTTTCTTAATCGGCAAAAAATTTCTGTTTGTTTACCAAATAGCTAAATTTTTCTTGATCGGAGCTTTAGCCACCGTAGTAGATATTGCCCTATTAAATCTCCTCTTCTGGATTTTCGGTATTGCAACGGGAATTTACTTTTCTGTCTTCAAAGGGGTTTCCTTCCTCATTGCCACCAGTAGTAAATATTTTGGAGATAAATTCTGGGCTTTTGAAAAAATGGAGAAAGTAGGGATGCGCAAGGAATTTAGTCAATTCTTTGCGGTAACCTTAGGTGGTTTGATAATCAACGTGGGGGTAGCATCCTATATAGTGAATGTATTTGGCGCTCAGTTTGGTATTTCAGAAAAAATCTGGGCCAATATTGGAGCTATCATTGCAGCTTTTAGTACCATAATCTGGAATTTCATCGGCTATAAATTTATAGTTTTTAAAAAGTAAGTTTTACTTCACAAAATATGTCACTAGTTTTATACCGCAAATATCGGCCGCAAACCTTTTCTGAGATTGTCGGTCAAGAACATGTGGTTCAAACTCTCACCAATGCCGTTTCTGCTGGAATAGTTTCCCATGCCTATCTATTTTCTGGCCCAAGAGGAAGTGGGAAAACCACTATTGCCCGTCTTTTAGCCAAAGCTGTAAATTGTGAGGATAAGAAAGATTTCGAGCCTTGCAATAAATGCCAATCCTGTCTTGAAATAAATCAAAGCAGCTCTTTGGATTTAATTGAAATTGATGCCGCCTCGCACAGGGGAATCGATGAAATAAGAGAATTAAGAGAGGGAATAAGATTTGTTCCTTCAAAATCAAAATATAAAGTATATATAATCGATGAGAGTCATCAAATTACAAAAGAAGCTGCCAATGCCCTTTTGAAAACTTTAGAAGAACCGCCGGCCCATGCCATTTTTATCTTAGCCACCACCGAAATTCATAAAATGATTCCAACTATTATTTCCAGGTGCCAGAGATTTGATTTTCGAAAATTAACTCTGCCTGAAATTTTAAAAAGATTGGGAATTATTTCCAAAAAGGAAAGTCTAAAAATCGAGAAGGGAGCTTTGGAGTTAATTGCTCTCAATTCCGGAGGCTCTTTCCGGGATGCAGAAAGCTTGTTAGATCAGGTTATCACTTTTTCAGGAAAGGAAAAAGAAATCAAAACAGAAGATATCAAGGATTTACTGGGAATTGTTGATACTGTCTTGGTGAGCCAATTTGTTGATTTCCTTTCAAAAAAAGAGACTCCAAAAGCCGTTACGTTTTTACAAGAAACATTTAATCGAAGTTTAGATCCCCAGGAATTTACGAAAGCCTTAATTAAATATTTAAGACAAATTTTAATTATAAAAATAAATCCTGATCTCGCAAACCCTGTGATTTCCGGCTTAACCAAGGAGGAACACCAAAAGCTAAAAAACCAAGCTTTTACTTTCAAAGAAGCAGACCTGAGTCAGATTTTAACTCTCTTTCTGGAGGCTGAAAATAAAATGAAATACTCCTCAATCCCTCAATTACCTTTAGAATTAGCTACAATAGAAGCAACACAAAAAGAGCAATAGGCGCATTGCGGGGTAGTCCCTCGGCCGTAGCCCTAGGGCGTTGCCCCACGGGCAGAGCCTATGGGCGAGGCTAACGGTAGGACTAATTTGTATGTATATAGTTTATATTCTCAAAAGTTTAAAGGATAATAATTTTTATATAGGATGTACTTCTAATTTAAATAAGAGAGTATCCGAGCATAATTCAGGAAAAGTTCAATCGACTAAACATAGAAAACCACTTAATCTAATATTCAAAGAAGAATATTCCGAAAAACATCAAGCGTTTAGTAAAGAAAGATATTATAAAACTGCAAAAGGTAAAAAGGAGTTGATGAAAAAAATTAACCAATGCGGGGTAGTCTAACGGTAGGACGGTTGGTTTTGGTCCAACTAATCTTGGTTCGAATCCAAGCCCCGCAGCCACAGCACCATTCGGTGCGTGGCTAGGCACGAACCGTATGGTTCTGTGCCAGCCCCAGTCACCGAATTAAAACCTTGTACTCGGTTCGAGAGACCGAGATAGTTAAAAAATCGCCAAAAAGGCGATTTTTTGGTATAATATCACAATATTTAGATTTAAATAATAATGGACAATTTTCATCAACATTATCCTACATATAGGTATAAGGAGAGAGATGTTGTTTTAAGAGAATTCGAAAATGCCCAAAGAATAGCAAATACTCAAAGCCAACTTTTTGGGCAATTATCAAATATTCTTCTTGGAATTGTTGCGATATCCTTTACATTATTCTTGAGATTTTATGAAACTAACGATGTTATTAAATTAGGAAATTTTTTGCCGAATTACTTACATTTAATAGTATTATTATATACATCTTTTAGTTTTATACTTCTTGTTTATTTTACAGAACTACAGAAAACTATCATTTTAAATGTACGCAAAACTATTATTTTAAGAAAAATTTTAGGGCTGGATTATGGAAGTTTGCAATTAGTATTACCAAATTGGCGAATTGAAGGGGCAACTAATCCTTTTGCGATCAAGATGTTTCCCGGTTGGATTAATCTAATAAGTTTTCCTTTTTGGATATTATTGATTTCAATTAATGTAATTTTATATATTGTATTCCATAATTTTTATATCCCTTGGTATTACTTTAATATTCTAGTTTCTGGATTTTTTACATATCAATTCAGAAAAAAATTATATGATACACATGAAACATTCTGGCTTTCATTTATTAAAGTTTTATCGTCCATTATTGGACTACGTTTGGTTAAAAACTTTGAGTATATAATCTATAGAGCAAAATTATCTGTTAATGAACTTGATCGTCTTGAAATAAATAGATTAAATATAAAAAAAATCTTAATAGCAATCGAGGATAAAAGATTTTATGAACATAGAGGAATTGATTTTAGAGCTTTAATAAGAGGATTTTTATCAAATTTTTCTTATTTTAGATTAAGAAAGGGTTATTTAAAAAGTGGTGGTTCTACTTTAACGATGCAACTTGCTAGAACTCTATTTATACAAGCTGAAGATTATAATAAATTCATCAGAAGGAAAATTATAGAGATTCTCCTTTCATTATTTTGGTTAGATAAAAAGTTTACGAAAGAAGAAATACTAAATATATATTTATCAGCTGTTAGATTTGCAGAAAATACTAATGGAATAAAAGCAGCAGCAGATTATTTTTTTGATAAACATAATAAAAAAAATCTCTCTAACGAAGAAGCATTTTTACTTATAGAACGGCTTTCTAATGTTAAATCTTTATATAGCGAAAGTCGTATTAAAGTATTATTGAAAGAAATACAAAACGTCTCTCCTCTTATATTTATAAGTCAGCAAGAACTATTTAAACTTTATAAAAGGGTTGAAAAATCGCATAAGATTAAAAAAGGCTAATAAAAAAACTAAACAAAAGTATTTTTGTTTAAAAGAGGATTATGATTATAAACGGGAAGGAGACTTAAATTTTAGTTCTTAACCCCAACCGAGACGCGTTATGAGACACCCTTGAAAGCCACCGAATTCCCCCTTAAAACGCAGGTTCTAGACCGACTACGGGAGCCCTGTTTAAATACATAAAAAAGTCCCGCCTCAGTAAGTCGTAAAGAAGCGGGACCTTCTAGCAAGTTCCTCTGCACGTAGAGGAGTTACAGAATGAGTCTTTTTCCATTTTCTCGGATTTGGATGTTCTGTTCCCACACAGCAAATCCTTCTGCAGTAGATACGTATGCATCAGGAGCGAGCTTTCCTTCCTTGATGAGCCTCAGGATGTAGTTAGCCAGCTCTTTGGCAGTCATATCCATGACGCATCCTCCTTTCTTTTGAATAGGAACTATAGCAATAGTATATAAAAGCGCAAATCACTTGTCAAATATCTTACGACGGTTGTTTAAAAGAATTGTCAAAGAACAATAAGCGAGGTTCTAACATCGTCCAGTCCTCGGAGCAATTTTATTACGTATTAAATTACGTAATTTAATACGTAATTCTTTTTATCAATCGCCAAGAAGGCGGTTTTTTAATTCAAGGGTTGATTTTTTGAAAGAATTAATGTAAGATAGAACCAGTTGAGAGCCTGGATCACAAATAGGTATATTTGTTATTCCGGATGGATAATAAATAATGCTATTTGCAACTCATGCGATTAAGAGTTGCTTTTTATTTTAAAATGGCTACAAAAGAACAATTTTTATCAGAACATAACAGATTATCTCCTTTAAATCTGCAAGTTACAATAGCTTTACTTTCTCGTTTTAGAATAGATAAGGCATCACTCTTTAAAAACGATGACTGGCCTATAGATAAACTTCGGAGGCCATTTATTTCATGGCTTACTTCTTTACCATCAGGAGAAAAAGAAAAAATTAAGAAGGAGAAAATATAAAAAACTCACACAACCCGAATAGAAATAGAAACAGAACAAAACATCGCAGATTTTTGAAAAAACACAGAAATAAAAAATAACCACTTGACTTTTTGTCGACAGTAAGCTATTATAATAAGGTAAGTTTCTGTTAATTTTCCTTTCCTTACGTATTTATTAATTATGTAAGCTTTGAAAGAGAAGAAAAACAGCGGTCGGCTTACTTGTAAATAAATAGTGTAAGGAACAATTATACCTCTAGGGATATTTTTTACTACAAAATTATAATTCTAGAGATAATTTTCACTTCGCTTGTATTATGGCAAAAAAATTGTTTGTCGGTGGATTATCTTACGAAACCACCGAAGCGACTTTAAAAGAGACTTTTTCTCAGGCTGGAACTGTTGAATCGGCAACTGTGATTATCGATAAAATGTCCGGCCGTTCAAAGGGATTTGGTTTTGTTGAAATGTCTTCTGAAGAAGAAGCTCAAAAAGCCACTGAAATGTTCAATGGGAAAGAGATTGACGGAAAAAACGTTACAGTAAACGAAGCTAAACCTTTAGAGTCTCGTCCTCGAAGAGATGGATTTAATCGCGGAAATCGAGGGTTCGGCGGAAACCGAAGAGATCGCTGGTAAGAAAGTTGAAAAAATCCCCATAAGGGGATTTTTCATTTCTGCTTGAAATTTATCGCCGCTAATTTTAGATATTTTTGACTGTTGTTATAGTTTTAAAACAGCCTCGATTTATCCGTCCGTAGCTTTAGCGAAGGAGGACCGAGACGCGTTATGAGACACTCTTAAAAACCGCCCAAATTCCTCTTAAAACCCAGGTTCTAGACCGAGGATGCCAACTATCCATCGCCAAGGCTACAGAATGGCTATGTATTATGTTTATATTTTATGGAGCTCAAATCTGTTCTTAGCGAATTCTAAAGTGAAATTTCCAAGACCTGATCTTGGGATTTTTGATTTTTGAGTTGGTTAATAATTTTGAATGTATCAGATCGGCGATTACTGGAATAAAGCAAGATGATGGCGACAGGCTCTTCGTTTACATTAAATAACGATGCTAATGTCTGCTTGGCTTCTGGTAGGTAGCCAGTTTTTCCGCCAATAAATTCAGGAAGATCATAAAAATTATTTACATTTTGGAACTTAAGTAATCTTCCTGTTGGATCTGGAAGCCAAAAGTTATTATCTTTAGTAATGCTCAAAATTTCTGTATGATTCTTATGAATATAAGTTAAGAGTTTTGCTATGTCGGTGGCAGTAGAGCGGTTTGCGGGATTTAATCCGTGAGCGTCAAAAAAAACGGTATTAGTCATATCGAGCTCTTTTGCTTTTTGATTCATTAGATTCAAAAATTTTTCCTTTCCTAAAAAATAAGTTAGAGATTCAGAAGCGTCATTCGTTGATTGAATAAGGCTGGCTTGTAGAAGATTTTTTGCACTAACATTTAAGCCTAGAAAAAGGGATGGGCTATATCCTAAGGGCTCAAGCATTTTTTCTGTTAAAGTTATTGTTTGGTCAGTATCAATATTTTCAAAAGCAACTACAGCGCTTATGAGCTTGGCAATAGAAGCAGTAGGATACGGTTGATTAGCGTTTTTCTCTAAAACCACTGAATTATGAGAAAGGTTTACTGCCAAATATGATGCAGCTGTAATTTCTTGTTGTGATTGTAAACTTAAAATCAGTGCTTGAAGATGTTGAATTTTTTGTTGAAGGACTTGTATTTGCTGGATCAATCTATCTTTTTCTGCTTGGACAGAAGCTTCAACCTTTTTAACCCCAGAGAATAAAAAAACCAGGAGTAATATACCAAATAGAATAAAAAAGATTTTGTATTGCATACCTAAAATGTATTTTAATCATCTTTATTTTACCAGAATGCTAAAATAATATAAAATCGTCATTAAGACGGTTTTTTGGTAGAATTAAATAGAATTATGAAAATATCAAAAGCAGAATTTGTTAAAGGTGTTATCGGGGACGATTACGGTTTGGAAGACAATTTACCGCACATCGCTTTTTTTGGCCGTTCCAATGCGGGAAAATCAAGCGTGATTAACTCTTTAGTCGGCAAGAAAGACCTTGTAAAAACAAGCAAGATGCCGGGGAAAACACGTGAAGCGAATTTTTTCCGCATCAATGATTCCTTCTATTTTGTGGATTTTCCCGGATATGGATATGCGATGAGTTCGATATTGAAGCGCAACAAAATGATCAAAAGGATTTTTTGGTATGTGGAGTTTTCCAATGTGAGGCCCAAAGCAGTTTTCTTAATTATTGACGCTAATGTCGGTTTGACTGCCCTCGATCGGGATATGATAGAAATTCTCGAGGCAAATAAACATCAAATTGTCATTATTGCAAACAAAATTGATAAATTAACTAAAGGCGCCGCGGGAAAACGGCTTTCCTCAATCCAAAAAGAAGCGCGAGATATACCGGTTTTAGGATATTCGGCCAAAACAAACGAAGGAAAAGACGAATTAACTAAAAAAATTGCGAGTTTTGTATAAAATAAGCCTGACCAGACGGGTCGGCGGGGGAGCCCAAAACAGCCCGAAATTTCCCTTAAAACGCAGGTTCTAGACCGCGGATGCCAGCACCAGTCAGCGTAGTATCGAGGCCGACCGAGAGGCTTATGTACACAGGGCGACCGAGAGGGGTTCGAGTCCTGCCGGTTAGAGCAGGCTAGTGAGGCCTTTCGAGTGACCGAAAGGCCTCAGTTCGAGTAGCAGCGCAGAGCCGACAAATCAAGACGCCCTTTATGGGCGTTTTTGATTTGAGATAGTTGAAAAGAGGGCGGCTATAGATGTTAGACATCCACACAATCAATCCTATTGAAGCGCATCGACAACCTGTTTCTTTTTTGGAACTATACCTTGGCTTATTACTTCATCATTAATGATAAGCATGGGGGGATGCCAGGCAAAATAACGAAAAAATGGAAACCATGCCCATAAAAACCATGGACGTATTTTAATACTCACCTTATCACCCAAATTCAATTCTTTTACAGTATCCTGCACTAATTCAATTAAG
>JAHCSE010000006.1 GCA_018609195.1 Patescibacteria group bacterium | reverse complement strand
GAATTACCGATTAGCAACGCAAGAAGAACTTAAGGAAGTAACAGAGGAAGCTAAATTAATTGAGCCTAAGTACAGAAGTCCTGACTGGATATTTGATTCCGGAAACGGAGAGAGAAATAAAGGTTTTTGCCTTCTTATAAGATCTGAAGAATGGAAGGGAAAAAACTTTCGCCTTGTATAAAGCGGCACACTCGTTGTCGCTTTTTTTATTGGAAAGTTTAAAGGCCTGATTTGACGGAATTGTAAGGAGGGGTATAGTATGGAATATGGTAGCGAGGAAGATAATAATCGTTCTTGGGCTGATAATCTTGATTTTAATAATAGGATTCGGTATTTTGAAACAAGGAAAGGAACAAGGAGGTGGGATTTTTCCTGAGGAAAGACAACTCATTGAGACCTGGATTCTCGAGAACGATTTAAATCAATACGGGGATCCTAAAGATACAGTTTATATTGGAGGGACCCCGCTTTTTGATGAAAGAACAGGTGAGAGAATTGATAAATACGAATATATTTTTAAAAATTATCCCGATAAACCATGGTTGAAATAAACCCCGTAGTGAAAATTCGACTGCTTTCAGCATAAGTGTTTTACAAAATAAAACACTTGTCGAATTTCTACTACGGGGAAAGGTCGAGCCATAGATAAATAATTAACAAAAGTAAAGAGTAAATTATGAAAAGTTTAATATCTTCAATTTTAGTTTTAGGATTGGCTGGTTTAGCAGTAGGAGCAGGAACGCAGGCAGCAGATACAGCAACCGTTGGTGCAACAGTTACTGTACAAAATATTTCAGTTTCTGTAATTGATGGAACGGTTGAATATGGGACAATAGCTGCGGGGAGTAGTAAAGACACTCTTAGCCCTGTTGACGCTCAGACAGCGACCAATGATGGGAATGTAACCGAGACCCTCAATATCAGGGGTACAACCTCTTCCCCGGGTAGTTGGACATTGGCAGGTACGGCGAGTGGTGCTACCAATTACAAGCACGAATTCAGCAAGGATGCTTTTTTCACATTGGGTACGGCGCTGACTCTCGATAACCAGGTCCTTGCCAGCGGAGTGCTCGCAGGTAACTCACAGGCCTTTGATTTGAAGATTACTACTCCGCCTTCAGCCACTGACTTTACTCAGCAGTCAGTTAATGTGGTTGTTCAGGCAACGTTGTAATCACCTCAAGAATTCTTATCAGCCCAAGGCTGATCCGCCTCTGGCGGAAACTGCAATCGCAAAAAAGCCTCGCAGGAAGGTTTTGCTTTCCTGCGAGGCAAACGCGGAATTTTTGGTAGTAAAGAAATTTTGTTATGCCCCGTAGAGAAATTTTGACTGCTGCGGGGCCCCGTAGTGAAATTTCATCATTATGGGTAAAAGAGCTTCGCTCCAGATAAAATTCTACTACGGGGCGGGGCAGCAAATTAATTGTAATTGGTCAAAATTCTTCTACGGGGTATGCTTAAAATCAGCAAAATTTTGCTATTGATTTTCGTTATTGGCGGAATATAAAAAGTTGACATTTTTATTCAAAAAGATAAGATAAAATTGTATGAAAAAGAAAAAAATTACAAAAATTTATCAATTTCCAGCAATTATTGAAAAAGATGAAAAAGGATATTTTTTTGCTTCGGTTCCTGCTTTACCAGGTTGTTACACTCAAGGTAGAAGTTTAGAAGAAGCTTTAAGAAATATTCGGGAGGTCATTACACTTCATATTGAGGATAGAATTTTGCATAAAGAGAAAATCCCAGTTTTGAAGCCCATCAGTCTTTCTTCGATTGAGGTAAAGGTTAAGGTTTAATTTATGCCCAAATTACCGAAAGCTAAAGAAGTTACTAAAGTAGCTCAAAATTTGGGCTTTTATTTTTCTCGTCAAAAAGGTTCTCATCTGATTCTGCGGCACCCAGATGGAAGAAGAATTACAGTACCTATCCATAAAGGGAAAGAAATTGGCCCCGCCCTCTTTAATCAAATCTTAAAAGATTTAAAGATATCTAAACAGAAATTTTGGGAAATTTTGTAATGTTTATGGTCAAAATTTCTAAAGTTTTAATTTTGGCTTTAGTTATCAGTGGAATTTTCGGTTTTGTTTTGCCTATCCAAATTTTTCAGGGATTTGCTCAAAATGATTTATCTCTTAGAGTCAGACAGCCAACCCCAAAACCAGATTTGCCAGCTTTTGCGGCAGACCAGATTATCGTGAAATTTAAACCCAATGTACCTCCATCTGTGATTGAACAGTTAAAGGCAGAACAAGGGGCGGTTGAGATTCGTGCCAGCAGATTTGGCGGTTTTGTCACTTTGAGCCTTCCGGAAGGTTCAAATGTCTATAAGAAAGCCGAGATATTTGCCAAAAATCCTTTGGTTGAATATGCACATCCAAACTTTTTTATTCAAGCCCATTTTGTCCCAAACGACGAGTTTTATAACTTCCAATGGCATTTTGATGACGACCACACAAACAATCCTGGTGAGGCGACTTCCAATCCTTTTGGGGGAGCAAACGGAGGCGGAATCAGGATGGAAGAGGCTTGGGATATTTCTACCGGCATTGTTTCCGTTGTGGTCGCTGTATTAGATACTGGTGCGGCTTATGAGAATTTTTCCGATCCAAACCCTGCAGGCTGTTACAGTTTCCCATTTGGGAATTTGAAGAAATGTCCAGGACCAAGAATTGATGAATATTTTCAGGCTCCGGATCTTGCCAATACTACTTTTTCCATACTGCCGGGGTCTGACTTGGTCAACAGTGATGATCATCCCAATGATGATGAAAGTCACGGTACTCATGTTACAGGTACTGTTGCCCAAAGTACTAATAATAGTTTAGGAGTAGCAGGTGTTGCTTTTAATACCACTATTATGCCGATCAAGGTTCTAGACGCCAACGGCAGCGGGCTTCTCGGTGTTGTTGCAGAGGGCATTTTACTTGCAGCCAACAACGGTGCCGATGTTATCAATATGAGTTTAGGCACTACTTTTGATGCACAAGTAATGAGAGACGCAGTGGAGACGGCTTTCAATAGTGGTGTCACAATTGTCGCTTCTGGAGGTAATGATTTTGAGGGTGAAAACCTGCCTAATTTCCCAGCGGCCTATGATGCTCATGTGATTGCGGTAGCTGCAACCCGCTATGACGAAAATCGTGCGCCCTACTCCAATACAGGTTTATACATTGATATAGCTGCTCCAGGTGGTGATGTAACTGTTGATCAAAATGAGGATGGATTTGGAGACGGCGTTTTACAGCAAACTTTTGGAGCTAATACTTCAGACTTTGCTTTTTTCTTTTTTCAGGGTACCTCGATGGCCTCGCCCCATGTTGCTGGGCTGGCGGCACTGATTTTGTCAGTTGATGGTAACTTATCTCCGTCTCAAGTAAGAAATGTTCTTGAGTCAACTGCTGAGGATAAAGGGGCCGGTGGGAGAGATGATGAGTTTGGATTTGGAATAATTGATGCTCAGGCTGCTCTTTCAAGTCTTGTTCCGGCAGTTTCCATTAGTTTAACCACCAATGGCTTAGTTGAATTTGGAATTTTACCCTTAGGAAGTACTGAAGACACTACTCTCTCTGGGGTGGAGACCGTTAGCATAGACACAGGACCTGCCAACTTGGACGTTAAAAGCACAGTTTTTTGCGATAATGGAAATTGCTGGTCTTTAGGTTTAGCCAACGGGGCAAATCAGGTCAAATGGGAGTTTTCAGCAGATGCCAGCGTCTGGAATACTTTTTTAACTCCTGGTACTCTTTCTGATTTGGCAGATAATGTTGTTCAAGGGACTACTCAAAATTTATATTTACGCATAACCATGCCTACTGAAACTTCTTCTTCAGCTCAGCATAACTCGACCGTAACCATTGTGGCTACTGCACCATAAAAATAAAATTTATAAACTTAAAATTATGCAAAAAATTATTATTTTTTCTCTAATAATTTCTTTAATTCTCCCCTTAATGGTTTTTGCCAGCGTAGGGGTTGGGGTAAATCTTGGCAAAATCGAAATTGACGAACCTCTAAAACCAGGAGGAATTTATAATTTTCCGTCCATTGGAGTAATTAATACCGGAGACGAGCCAGGAGAGTATGAACTTGAAATTACCTACCATCAAGATCAGCCAGAATTAAGGCCCCTCCAAGAGTGGTTTAGTTTTACTCCTCAGCAATTTCATTTAGAGCCAGGAGCTTCTCAAAGCGTTGCAGTGAAATTGATTTTGCCAGTGAAGACCAAACCTGGAGATTATTTTGCCTACTTAGAAGCTCATCCCATTATTAAAGCAGGCCCTGGAACCACTATTGGAGTTGCAGCTGCCACCAAAACCTATTTTACAGTTGTGCCAGCAAATATCTGGCAGGCCATTACCCATAGAATTTCTTCTTTCTTTGAAGTAAATGCACCCTGGACTTATGTTGTTTTAGCAATGGTGATAGGAGCAATAATTATTGTTATCATTCGGAAGTTTTTTGCCTTTCAGGTCGGAATCAGAAGAAAATAAGTATAATCCGAATATATCAATGATATGCAAATACTGCGAATTGCGAATACTATTTATATACAAGGGTATATGAAAAAAATTTTACTCCCGATTTTTATAATTTTTATTTTATTTATTTTTCTTTTTCTCGGGATGAATTATATGGGGAAGAATTTAGCTTCTCTATCTGGTATTATTACTGCCCTGGTGACTATTAATCCTTTAGAGGTTAATGTTTCTGCTCCAGCTGAAGTGAACATCAATAAAGTTTTTAAAGTAGAAGCTCAAGTAGTTAATAAGGGAGAAGAAAAAGTTAAAAATGCCAGAGGAGAAATTTTTCTCCCTCTAGAAATAGTTCTTCTTCAAAAAGATTCAGTCAAAAAAATAGGTATAATTCCGGGTAAAAAAGAGAAAAAGGTTTCCTGGGGAGTGAGAGGAAAAGAAATCGGTACTTATATTATTTCGGTCTCGGTTTCGGGAGAATTAAGGGGGGATATTGTTAGGGTTGAAGGAAATACGATAGTGAAAGTGATAGAAAAAACCCCTTTGGGCCAGGGCCGCCCTTTTAATTTATTTCAAAGGCTTTTTGATTTTTTCCAAGGATTATTCCAGATTTAACAAAATTTGGCAAGATAATTTATTAAAAATAAAATAAAATAATAGCTCAAAGGTCGAAGTATGAAATCTCATAAAAAATTTCAATCATGAAAAAAATAATAATTGCCGCAATTGTTTTGTCACTTTTTCTTGGTGTAGGAGTTTTTGCTCAAGATGCCCAATTTAAATTACCCAAAGCTGGTATTACTCCAGACAACCTATTTTACTTCCTTGACCGCTTGGGAGAATTTCTCCAAGAGTTTTTCACCTTTAATCCCGAAGGTAAGGCCCACCTCCAAATTACTTTTGCTGCAGAACGAATTGCCGAGATTAAGGTAGTTTTAGAGACCAAAGGAGTTGAAGCAAAAGGTCTTGACGTTGCTCAATCAAGGCTTCAAGCACATCTGGCTAAAGCTGCGACCATTGTTATTGACCAAAAAGCGAAAGGAAAAGATGTGAGTAGTCTTGCCAAAGAACTGGATAATAGTTTTGATGGACCAAAATCTGCTCTTGCCCAAATTTTCAAGGAACAAGAAAGAACCTTAGAGGCAAAAGAAGACGAACTCAAAGCCCAACTGAGAGCTGCTCACCGAGCAGGGGATATTGCCAAAGAAGAAGCAATAGCTGCGGAACTCGGTCAGGTTTTAGCTCAATTAGAACTTTTGGAACTCAGAGAAGAAGATATTGAGAAGGAATTAGAGGCAGAGGAAGAGAAAATTGAAGAAGAAATGGAAGCCCAACACAAAGCCGAGAAAGCTATCAAAGAAGCTGAGGAAGAAAGACAAGAAGTAGTAGATGAAGCTGCCGAAGAGGAGGTGGAACTTCCTGAAAATGCCTTTGCGGAGTTTGACAATCTTTTTTCACAGGCACAAAGTGCCTTTCAAGCAGGAAACTTCCAAGAAGCAAGAAATTTTGCCAAACAAGCAGAGGAATCACTTGAGCAAGTGGAAGATGTTATAGAAGAACTTGAAAAGCAGAAGGAATTAAAAGAAGAAGCTGAGGAAGTAATCCAAGAAGCAGAAGAAGAATTAGAGGAAGTGAAAGCAGAAGCAGAGGAGGAAGGTGTTACCGTCCCTTCCGAGGTATTTGGAACCTTTAATAGCTTACTTTCTCAAGCAAAAGCTGCCTTTGCTGCAGAAAATTATAAAACAGCCAAGCAATTGGCAGAGCAGGCAGAAGATGCCCTTGAGGATGTTGAGAAGGTTATAGAACAACTTGAGGAAGAAGCTGAGAAACAGAAAGAGCAAATGGAAGAGGAGGAAGAGGAAGAACCTGAGGAATGAGAGCAAGAAGAGGGAGTAATAGGGAAAGAACTGCTTTAAATAAAAGTTAGCATGTAAAATTTCCAAAAATGCCGCCGTTTTGGGTGGCATTTTGGTTTAAATTAAATTAAGGTATAATAATCATAAGAATTTATGAAGTTTAGAATTTCAACAAAAGGGTTCAATGTGTTCAGGAATGGTTCAGGGTGTTTGCGAGGGAGGAGTTAGCTTCAAGGAATGAGATGAGCAGGAAGATTTGGGAGAGGAGAAGGGAGTTGGCTGAGGTTTGAGCAGTTAACGAAATAGCGTTATACTTAAATTAGTTATGGATACTAATCAATTTTTCTCAAACAAACGCGCGCTACTATTAGTATCTATTTGGTTACTATTAATACTAGCTATTGCATTTTATTTTCTAGGAATATTTAGATTTATCAATGTAATTCCTCAGTCAACAGGTGAAGCTCGTACCTATCTGTCTATAAGCGGACTTACTTTACGTTATTTAATAATATTTGCTCTCATAAATGGTCTTTTAGTTGGTTTAGGTTTAAAGTGGGAAAAATTTGCTCGAATATTTTTCAAGCCTATTGACCGAATTCTTTCTTTTTTAGGTGTTGTTGGTTTGATTGCTGGGTATACTCTCCCGTGCGAGGGTTTAGGGTGTATAGCAAACGGGATCTATATTATGGGTGGAGCTGCTATTTTAGGCTCTGTATTAGTCCACGCTCCTCTTTTCTATCTGATTTTAAATGGGGTCAACCGAAAGGCGATCGGAATAATTACCCTAATTTTTGTTTTCTTAATGATTGCAATACCTTCTTTAACTTATTCCTATTTAGCCAAAACATTGCCAGAGAAAACAGAGGCTGGAATTTCTCAAGCTCAAAAGGAACTTGGCATTACTATTTTTAAACCTAGCTACCTGCCAGATAGAGAAGTAGACAAGTATTTCGAAGCGGTCAATGATATAATAGGCGAATATTCCATATCCTACTTCTATGGAGAAGGACGTGGGAATCTGAGAATAACACAAACAGTCCCCAAAGGACGTTTTGAGAAATCGTTGAGTTATGGAGCTAGGAGAATAGATATAAATGGGAAGCCAGCCGCTGTCAAGACAAGTGAATTCGAGTCTAATGTTACTTGGGTAGATAGTGGTACAGAAATAAGAGTACAGTATAGAGTTAAGGGGGCCTCGCAGGTAATTGAGTCTGAGGCAATCAAGATTGCCGAATCGATGGAGCCGATTTAAATTTCATACAACTTAGATAATAGCTATAGATCGAACCCAAAAAAATCGCCAAACAGGCGATTTTTTGGTAAACTGAAATAGTATGCGCTTCAAAATTTCCACTCAAGGATTCAATGATATTATTGATATTACTGATCGAGTCTCGCAAGCTGTAGAAAAATCAAAAATAAAAGAAGGGAGTTGTTTAATTTCCTGCCCAGGATCTACGACTGGTATAACTACCATTGAATATGAACCTGGTTTACTTGAAGATTTTAAAGAATTTCTGGAAAAGCTTGTTCCTTCTAATAAATCTTACCGGCATGACCAAACTTTGGGAGAAAAAAATGCCCAGTCTCATATAAGGTCAGCTTTGATCAAACCTTTTTTAACAGTTCCCATTGAAGGTGGAAAATTAGTTTTAGGTACCTGGCAGCAAATTGTTTTAATTGACTTTGATACAAGAACAAGGGAAAGGGAAGTTAGAATAAAAATAATTAAAACTCTTTAGATGTTCCCATTAATCAATAAAGTGATCAGGATTTTGATTTTTTCTGATTTTGTTTTAATGGCTGGCTGGGGCCTGATCATTCCTATCTTAGCCATTTTTATTGTTGATAAAATTCAAGGAGGAGACGTGAGAGTGGTAGGTATCGCTATTGGTATTTATTGGATTTTAAAATCTTTAATTCAAATTCCGATCGGCAGATATTTGGATAAGACCTCGGGAGAGAAAGATGATTATTATTTTTTAATTTTTGGGACAGGACTGGCCTCCTTAACTCCAATTGGGTTTATTTTTGCCACTTTGCCCTGGCATATGTATGCTCTTCAAGGAATTCATGCTCTGGGAATGGCAATGGCTATCCCTTCTTGGGGTGGAATATTCACCAGGCATATTGACAAAGGAAAAGAAGCTATGACCTGGGGAATTGAAAGCTCTGCTTTAGGTATTGGGATAGGAGTAGCAGGAATCATTGGCGGGATAGTAGCTAAAAATTTTGGTTTCACCCCTCTTTTTATCGGAGTGAGTATTTTAGGAATAGCAGCTACTTTTTTATTTTTATTGATTGCTAAAGATTTACTTCCTAAAGATAAAATCTTCCCTGTTGTAAAACCCCATTAACGAGTTAAAGAGATGAAAAATCAGGAAATAGCAAAAATCCTATATGAGGTGGCTCAATATTTAGAAATGAAGGATGTCCCTTTTAAACCAAGGGCTTATGACAAAGCTGCTCATTCAGTGGAAGCCTTAGAAGAAGATATCAATGATATTTATAAGAGAGGAGGGATGAAAGCCTTGGAAGAAATACCTGGCATAGGAAAGGGAATTGCAGAGAGGATTGAAGAATATTTAAGAACAGGTCGCGTGAAAGATTATGAAAGGTTGAGAAAAGAAATGCCAGTTGATATTGAAAGTTTAACGGCAATTGAGGGCGTGGGACCAAAGATGGTCAAGGTATTTTACCAAAAATTGGGTATTAAAAATGTGAGCGATTTAGAAAAGGCAGCTAAAGCTGGGAAAATCAGAAAGCTGGAAGGTTTTAAAGAAAAGACTGAAGAGAATATCTTAAAAGGCATTGAGTTTTTAAAATTGTCCCGGGGCCGTTTTTTATTAGGGAATATTTTACCTTTGGTTCGAGAAATAGAGGCTAGGCTTTCAAAATTAAAGGAAGTCAAAAAAATTGCTTTGGCAGGTTCCATAAGACGTTGGAAAGAGACCGTTGGGGATGGTGATATCCAGATTGTTTCAGATAAACCGCAGAAAGTTATGGATTTTTTTGTTTCCCTTCCTGAAGTAATCCATATCTATGGCAAGGGTCATACGAAATCCTCAGTAAAGCTTAAAAATGGTATGGATTTGGATTTACGGGTAGTGCCAGAGAAGTCTTTTGGATCTGCTATGCAGTACTTTACCGGGAATAAATATCATAATATTGCTCTCCGGCGAATTGCTATAAAGAAAGGATATAAACTAAATGAATACGGTGTTTTTAAGGGGAAAAAACAGATCGCGGGTAAGAGTGAAGCTGAGGTTTATAAAGTTTTAGGGATGGATTGGATACCACCTGAAATGAGAACTAATTCCGGAGAAATAACAGCTGCTCAAAAAAAAGCGCTTCCCAAACTTATCAATTATGGAGATTTGAGAGGTGATCTTCAAATCCAGACAAAGTGGACTGACGGAGCGAATTCAATAGAAGAGATGGCCAGAGAAGCTCAGAAACTGGGTCTGGAATATATTGTCATTACTGATCATACCAAGTCCTTGGCAATGACCGGAGGATGCGATGAGAAAAAGTTATTGCGGCAGATGACCTACATTGATAAGTTGAATCCAAAGTTCAAAAAAAAGAAATTTAAAATATTAAAAGGGGCAGAAGTCAATATTCTAAAAGATGGAAGTTTGGATATTAAAGATGAGGTTTTGGCAAAACTTGATGTGGTTGGGGCTTCAGTCCACTCCCATTTTAATCTATCTCGAGAAGATATGACCAAACGTGTAATGAGAGCCATGGAGAACCCAAATGTAGATATTATTTTTCATCCTACCGGGAGAATAATCAATAAAAGAAAAGCTTATGACCTGGATATTGACCAAATTATAAAAGTTGCTAAAAAAACTAGAACGGTGCTTGAAGCTAATGCCTATCCCAACCGACTTGACTTAAAAGATGAGCATATTAGAAAATGCGTGGAAGCTGGGGTAAAATTAGCTATTGATTCTGATGCCCATAGCATTTTACATATCAAGTATTTAGAATATGGAATTGCCCAGGCTAGACGAGGATGGGCCAAAAAAACAGATATAATTAACACTCAACCTTTAGGTAAACTCCTAGAATATTTCAAGTAGGCAATTCCATATTCTCACAGGAGGGGTCGGGAGGATTGGGTATCCTCCCGTGTAGGAAAACAGGCTTTCGCCAAAGGCGAAAACGTTAGAAACCGTGGGTTTCTAAAGAGCGAAGCGACGAATAGGGAATTGCCCAAGCACGAAGGGGCTGGGCTGAAAAGAAAGATATTGTTAATACTCAACCATTAGATAAACTTCTTAATTTTTTTAAATAGAAATATGAAAAAATTACCTCAAGCTGTCATTTTAGCTGCAGGTCACTCCTCTCGTTTCTGGCCACTCAATCAAAAACATAAAAGTCTCATTAAAATAATGGGGAGACCTTTGATTTGGTATACTTTAGAGAGTTTAAATCAGGCAGGGATAAAAGACTTGATAATTATTCAAGGACCTCAAAAAGATATCGAAGCAACTCTTAAAAATTACAAATCCCCAAATTTAAAAATAAAATATGTAATTCAGCTAAAACCTAAAGGAATGGGAAACGCAGTGTCGCAAGTTAAAAATCTGATTCGGGATAATTTTTTTGTAATGCATGCTCATCACTTTGATATTAATGAATTTGTAAAACCTATAATAGAAAAACAAAAAAAGACGAGAACAGAATTAATCTTGCTTGGAGGAAAAGTTGATAAACCCTGGAAATATGGAATTGTCGAACTGGATAAAAAAATTAAAGATAAGGTTATAAAACTTACTGAACAACCTAAAAAAGAAAAAGAACTGTCTAATATAGGACTAAAAGGAATATATTTACTTCCAAGAGATTTTTTTCAATATTATAAAAAAATAAAAAAACACATTTATGATTTTGAAGATACTCTCCAACTTTATTTGGAAAATAACGACGTGAGAATAATTATATCTGAAAAAGAAACTTTCTCCCTGAAATATTCCTGGGACCTCTTTCGTCTGAAAGAATTTTTGGCATCTCGAATGAAATCTTTTATTTCTCCTAAAGCTAAAGTTAGACTTCATGCCATTATTCAGGGACCAGTTACCCTTGAGGAAGGAGCTTACATTTCAGAAGGTGCTGTTTTGAAAGGCCCCGTCTATGTAGGGAAAAATGCATTTGTTGGCAACAATACTCTAATTCGTGAGAATACCTTTTTAGAAGAGGGAGTGAAGATCGGATCGATGAGTGAAGTAAAAAACTCGCTTTTTATGAAAAATTCTTCGCTTCATTCTGGTTTTGTAGGTAATAGCATCGTAGGCGAGAATACAAAAATTGGAGCAGGGTTTGTCACAGCTAATAGACGTTTTGATAGAGGCGAGATCTCAGTATATTTGAAGAAAGAAAAAATTCCTACTGGCAACTCTAGCCTCGGTGCAATAATTGGCCATAATGTATCAATTGGGATACAATCTGGCACCATGCCAGGTGTACTGGTTGGTTCAAATAGCATAATTTATCCTGGGACAATGGTACATAAAAATATTCCAGAAAATAAAGTAATCAAAAGATCTTCTAGAAATTAAAATATTTATGCCCCGTAGAAAATATTATGTTTTACGTATATATTCTCCAGAGCCTAAAAGACGGTAAATTGTATACAGGTTTTGCTGAAGACCTTCGAAAAAGAATCTTAAAACATAATTTAGGTAAAGTATTTTCTACCAAATCAAGAAGACCGCTTAGATTAATTTATCTTGAAGTTTGTTTGCATAAAGAAGATGCCAAACAAAGGGAAAAATATCTTAAAACTGGAATTGGGAAAAGATTTATTAAAGACAGGTTAAAACATTATTTCAAAGGTCGTTCAATATAATAACGGAAAATACTTTATTTCCTACGGGGTATGCCTTTAGAAAAATCAGCTGGTGCTCTTATCTTTTATGATAACCAAAAGATAGAATACTTATTATTGCATTATCCACCAGGAGCAAAAGCTACCAAGGAGTATTGGGATTTACCCAAAGGTCACATTGAAAAAGGAGAGAAAGAAATCGATACGGTAAAAAGAGAGGTGGCAGAAGAAACCGGATTAGAAGACATTGAAATTATTGAGGGGTTTAAAGAACATATTAAATATTTTTTTAAATTTAAAGGAAAAACCATTTTCAAAACAGTTACCTTTTATTTAGCAAGAGCTAAAACAAAAGATGTGAAAATTTCCTTTGAACATATTGACTATAAATGGCTGCCTTATGAAGAAGCCTTGAGGCAATTAACATTTCAAAACGCAAAAGATATTTTAATAAAAGCTCACCAATTTTCGGAAAGTAAAAAATAAAAAACATGTTACCTTACGTCAGAACTCCAGTTCGAAAAATAGAAGAATATAAAGATATTATTCCCCGCCAGCTTTTAGAGGAAATTAAAACCTTAGCTAAAAGTTTAAAGGGCTTAAAAGTTATTATGATAAATGCCACTCCTCGAGGTGGGGGAGTGGCTGAAATTTTAAGAAGTTTGGTTCCTTTAATGAAAGGAATAGGGCTTGAAGCTCATTGGCATGTAATACCTCCTGGCCGAAAATTTTTTGGCTTAACCAAAGAAATTCACAACGCTCTTCAAGGAAAAGAATATACATTAAGTTTTCATTCAAGAAGACTTTATCAGTATCATATGGAAAGAGCAGCTAAAGCAATGCTTGATATGAAATCTGATATTTGGGTTTTACATGATCCTCAACCAGTCGGCATTATCCATTATTTACCAAATTTCCATCCCTCAATTTCTCATATTCACATTGATACTTCGCAACCTAATAAAGAAATCTGGCATTTTTTTGAACCTTTCCTTTTAAGATACGATAAAATTATCTTTAGTTCCAAAGATTTTGTTGCGAAAACTCTTCGTCGGAAAAAAGTTATTGTTTTTCCTCCCGCTATCGATCCTCTCAGTAATAAAAATCAACCTCTCAGGTTAGCGACGGCTAAAAAAATTTTAGAGAATTTCGGAATTGATCCCAGAAAACCTCTCATCTCCCAAGTTTCCCGCTTTGATCCCTGGAAAGACCCATTAGGAGTAATTAGTGCTTATTATGTGGCCAAAAAGAAAATCCCTAATTTACAATTAGCCTTGGCTGGTCTTTTTTTAGCTTTAGATGATCCAGAAGCAATGAAAATATTTAAAGAAGTCAGAAAGTGGGCCGAAGGAGATCCCAATATCTTTCTCTTTGCTCAACCCCAAGAATTAGGAAGTTTAAAAGTTAATGTTTTTATCAATGCTCTTCAGGTAAGCTCTGACGTTATTTTGCAAAAATCTACTAAAGAAGGTTTTGGATTAAGCGTGACCGAAGCTATGTGGAAGGGAAAAGCAGTCATTGGGGGCAAAGTTGGGGGAATTAAAATTCAAATTGAAAATGGTAAAAATGGTTTTTTGGTCTCTAGCCCGGAAGAGGCAGCGAAAAGAATTGTTCAACTTTTGCAAAATCCTCAATTATCTAAAAAATTAGGCCTGGCTGCTCGTCAAACTGTGAAAGAAAAATTTTTAATGCCCAGACTCTTACGAGACTATTTAAAACTTTTTCAAGAATTAATTTAAATATGGCTCCTTTTCAAAAAAAAGTTTATCGGGAAGTAAGGAAAATCCCAAAAGGACAAGTTATGAGTTATAAAGAATTAGCAGAGAAGATTAATCATCCCACAGCCTGGCGCGCAGTGGGGAATATTTTAAATAAAAATCGGGATCCTCAAATTCCCTGCCACCGGGTTATAAAATCAGACGGGAAAATTGGCAGTTACAATCGAGGTATGAAAAGAAAAAATTATTTACTTAAGAAAGAAGGAATTAAATTTGTGAGACATGGCAAAATTACATCCAGATCTAATAAATAAAGAGTTTTCCTACAAAGATATTACTTTAATTCTCAATCGACTTCCTGGTTTTGAGCGAGATGAAGTTAATTTGACAACTTCCTTTACCAAAAATACATCGCTCAAAACCCCCTTTGTTGCTTCCCCTATGGATACTGTTTGTGGATCAGAAATGGCAATTTTGATGGCTTTATATGGGGGAATTGGAGTCATTCACTATAATTACCCAACAATTGAAGAACAAATTGAAGAAATTGAAAAGGTTAAAAGATTTGAAGCAGGTTTTGTTTTTAAGCCTATAGTTTTATCTCTTCAAAACACTATCGGAGATGTTTATAATCAGGCCAAAAGATATGGCTTTCTCAGCTTTCCTATTACTGAAGATGGTACTTTAAATTCAAAATTAGTAGGGATTGTTACCCGTCGAGATGTTAGATACAGAGAAGACATGGATACAAAATTAAAAGAGGTTATGACCCCTAAGAAAAGATTAATAGTTGCCAAGAAAAAAGATACCGTAGATAAGAACGATTTACATCGAGCTAACCAAATTTTAAGGGAAAACAATCTCGACACCTTACCCATCATCGATGAAGAAGGAAAAGTGGTAGCTTTACTCACCGATAGTGATATGAGAAAAAATACAATGTATCCCTTAGCAACGAAAAATGAAAATAAACAGTTAAGAGTGTTTATTGCGGTGGAATCAAGATTAAATTTAGCTAAAGAGAGAATTAAAAGAGGTTATGATGCAGGAGTGGATGGAATTGTCATTGATGCTTCAGTTGTTTTTAAAGAACAGATTGAAATTGCGAAATTTGCAAAAGAAAATTTCCCAGAACTGGAAATAGTTTTAGGAAATTTAGATTCAGCTGAAATGGTTAAGAGGGTAATTAAAGAGGGCGCAAAATATTGTGATGGATTAAGGGTAGGAATAGGGCCTGGAGCGGCTTGTATTACTCAAGAGGAACTTGGGACAGGCAGAGTTCAGGCTTCTGCTGTCTGGGAGTGTGCGGAGGCCGCAAAAGAATTAGAGAGCAAATATGGCAAAATCCCAATCATTGCAGACGGCGGCATTGAGATTCCAGATGCAGCCAGAGAAGATATTGAAAGACCTGGAGACATTACCAAGGCTTTAGCCTTAGGAGCTCAGACAGCGATGATGGGTTCTTTGTTGGCAGGTTTGGAGGAATCTCCTGGAGAAAAAGAATTTGATTATACTGAGGATAAAATGGTTAAAAAATATCGGGGGATGGGATCTTTCGAGGCAATGGAGAAAAGGGGAGCTTTCAGGTATGGAATCGAGAAAGCAAAGATAAAGGTCCCGGAAGGCAAGGTAATTAAAGTTCCTTATCGGGGGTCGGGCCATGATTTTTTACCAAAGCTAATAGCTGGGGTAAAGCAAAGTTTTCAGAAACAGGGATTTAGAAATATTCATGAACTCCAGAAATTTGCTGATATTCGACCTCTTCCAAAATAATTAAGAAAATGGTATAAAATAAAAAAAGTCAGCACATTAACAACAAGGAGGGAAAAGAATGTGCGGGATACTCGGAGCAGTAAGCAACAGAAACGTGGCAAGAGAAATTCGCCTGGGGCTTTATGGACTCCAACATAGAGGAGAACAAGGAGCCGGAATTGCTATTTCCAATGGCCAACATTGCTGGGTGCATAAAGGAAGGGGATTAGTAACTCAAGTTTTCCCAGATGAAGTCATAGAAGAAGCTGAAGGGAACTTCGGTATTGGCTATACTCGCTATTCAACAGTTGGTGACCTTACAGAAAAAGAAATGTTTGTTAATATTCAACCTTTCCAAGGAGAATTTCATGGCGAATCATTTCAGCTTGGCCATAATGGAAACTTAGTTGACCTTGAAGAATCGAGAAAAGAAGCAGAATCGAAAGGATATCAGTTCAAAACTACTTCTGATACCGAAGTAATCGTTGGACTTTTATCTGTCTCGAAAAAGAAAGATTTTATAGAAGCTCTACTCGATGTTTTACCAAAACTCAAAGGAGCCTTTTCCTTAGTGATTCTTTACAAGAATAAAGTGATCGGAGTTCGGGACAGATTCGGTATTCGACCCCTTTGCCTGGGCCACAATGAATCAAGTTTTATTTTGGCGTCTGAAAGCTGTGCTTTCCATACGATTAAAGGTCGTCTCCTTTTTGACATTCAACCAGGAGAAATAATTATCCTTGACGAAAATGGGATAAACAGTCAGCTTGGAGATCGGCCTTTTATCTGGGCTAGTGATCCTAAACCTAAATTACAACTTTGTATCTTCGAGCTCGTTTACTTTGCGAGGCCAGATAGCGTCATTGATGGTCAACCGGTCTATTTTTATCGAAGAAAAGCCGGAGAATTTCTGGCAGAGGATCATCCTGTAGAAGTTGATGAGGAGAAGAATACTATTGTTATTGCGGTACCTGATTCTGGGAGATACTATGATCTCGGGTTTTCTCAAGCTTCGGGAATCCCTTTGGAGGAGGGGATATTCCGCAATAGGTACTTTGCCACGAGAACATTCTTAACTCCCAGAAACACCGATCGCGCTGCACTTCAGGAGCTTAAATTCCGTCCTCTAAGGAAGGTTGTTCATGGAAAAAGAGTAGTATTAATCGAAGACTCAGTTATTCGAGCGAATGTTGCACCAACAATTGTGGCTATGCTCAGAGAAGAGGGGGCTATTGAAGTCCATTTAAGAGTTGGCTCTTCCCCTATTTGCTTTACTTGTCATTTAGGAATTGACATGGCCACGAGAGGAGAGCTTATTGCTGCTTCTTTATCAGTTGAAGAAGTGAGAAAACACATCCAAGCTGATACGTTAGCCCATCTAAGCCAGGAAAGAATGATTGAGGCTTCTGGTTTCAAAAGAGAAGATCTTAGTATGGGTTGCTTTACTGGAGACTATCCTGTTACAATCGACTAATTCTGTTCAAAAAAGTCGCCTGATTGCCAGGCGACCTTTTATTAGAAAAATAGACTTTTCAAAAAACCCTTTACAGTAATTTAAATCTTGCTTAAAATAAAGAAAGATTTTTAAAGGAGGGAGCAACTGTGGAAAAACCAACAGAGAACGCAATATCATTTGTGATTTACAGAGATCCTGGAAAAAATGAATTTTTGGTTGTGAAAAGACCAGCAGATGATGAAGAATTACCCGATGTCTGGGGTCTTCCAGCAGGAATGGTGAGGGCAGGTGAGTCTGATGAGGATGCCGTTTTGCGTTCCGGCAGGGAGAAACTTGGGATTCAACTTCGGATTGGTAACGAATTAAATAAAGGAACCACAGAGCGTGAGGACTACATTCTTTTTATGAAACTTTTTGAAGCTAAGATTGTTTCAGGCACACCTGAGGTTCCTCAAAATATTCCAGGTATTACCCGATACCAAACATGGAAATGGGGGAAGGCGGAGGATTTAAGAGAGGCAGTTTCAAAAGGATCTCTTTGCTGCCGACTTTTTATAGAGTTAAATAAATAAAGCCTCGAAAGGCTTCTCACTCCGCAAAGTATAAGACGACCGGTATCTCGGCCGTCTATTTTTTTATTAGAAAATAAAGGAGGCCTCTCTAAAAGAAAGGCCTTAAATAAAGAACAATTGTACGGAGTAGAGCCACTAAGTTAGGCTTGCCTCCTCAGTGACAAGGAAAAGTGCTAGGGCTAAGGGTGACTTTCACGGGTACGTTACATTTCATCGCGGGGGTGCGTTGATGTCCTCCTTCCCAAAGGGAGAGTGCGTCGATCCGCAAAAGCCGCCCTTAGCTTACATCTACATTATCGTTTCCAAGAAACCTTGTCAAGATTATTTCAGTTTTATTTTCTCAACTATTTTTTCAAAAATTTCCGGATGATTTCTCGCAAAATCTGCTAATATTTTACGATCTAATTCAATCTTCTTTTGTTTCAAATTATAAATAAATCGGCTGTAATTTAAACCTAATTTTCGACAGGCAGCTGAAATTTGAATCTGCCAGAGTCTTCTAAAATCTCTCTTTTTAGTTCTTCTATCTCGATAAGCATATCTCCAGGCATGAAATATAGCTTCTTTTGCAGCTTTGAATTTTATCCTTCTTCCCCAACGAAAACCCTTAGTGTATTTTAATAAACGCTTTCTTTTTTTGCGAGCAATTTTTCCTCTTTTAACTCTTACCATTATTTATATTTATCCTCCTACTAGTTTTTTTATTTTTTTAGTCTCCCATTTTGATAATTTAACCCATTTCCTTTTTTGCCGTCTTTTTTTTCCCGATTTTTTAGCTAAATAATGGTCCAAGCCAGTTGCCCTTCTGAGAATTTTACCCCTTTTGGTAAATTTAAATCTTTTTAAGATTGCTTTTCTAATCTTTCTCTTTCTCATAATAATCTTAGCCTTTAACGATGAATATTGTTAATCCCCTTGGCTCTGATTTTATTTCTCTTTCAATCTTTATTGGGGTAAGATTTTGTAAAATTTCTAAAAATTTATTCATTTTTTCTCTGGCAAATCCTCGGAGACTTTTTTCCCTTCCCCTGAGAGGCATCGCTATTAACACCCTATTTCCCTTTTTTAAAAATTTTTCTGCTAAATTAGCTTTAGTTTCTAAATCATGTACGGAAATCTTAAAAGAGATTCGAATTTGTTTTAATTGACCAGTTTGTTTTTTTGCCTCTTTTTGCTTTTTCTGCTCTCGGTAAAGATATTTTCCATAATCAATAATTTTGCAAACAGGGGGTTCTACTCTTTCAGTAACCTGCACTAAATCTAAATTGCGCTCCCTGGTTATTTGGAGCGCTTCCGGTAAATTCATAATCCCTAACTGCTTTCCAGATTCATCTATGACTCTTACTCGAGGAGCCCTGATTTGATTGTTGACTAAAGGTTTTTTGAACAGAATTCAGTGGAGGTGGCGAGGGCGAGCTCGCGTCCAGAAATTTTCCCAAAATAGATCTACAAGCTTATCCCAATTTGAGAGTAAGGAGAAAGTTTTAATTGGGCAAAATCTTTCTTCTTTGGTCTATTTTTGATTCAATAGTTCTTTTTTAGACCTTAAAAAGAGCCATCTATCTCGATATGTATGACACCTGACTTGTAGCTATCGAGAATCACTAAAGCAGATGGCATTAAGCGTAAGCTAATGCGGGTTTTTGGAATAAGTTGGCACTTATTTCCGATTCTCAAATGTTTTGCGAGATTTGAGAACACTCGGCTTGCCTATTTTTGGTTCAATTTCTGTCGATTCTTGTCACCCCCTTAATTTAAACTCTCTTTTCATTTCTCTTTCTATATCTCTTTTTTTAATTAACTCTCTTTTATCAACTTTTTTCTTTCCTTTAGCTATTCCAAATTCAAGCTTTATTTTTCCTCTTTTAGTATACACCCTCAAAGGCACCAAAGTCAAGCCTTTTTGTTTTGATTTACCAATTAAATATTTAATCTCTAATTTCTTTAAAAGGAGCTTTCGAGGTCTTTCAGGGTTGTAATCTGGAGGAGCGTTTTTTGGTTGATAAGGAGGAATGCGACACCCAATTAGGAAAACTTCATTTTCTTTTATTACAACATATGATCCAGCTATATTAATTCTCCCTAATTTAATTGATTTTACCTCTTGGCCAATTAAAACTAAACCTGCCTCAAATTTTTCCAGGATTTCGTAGTTAAAATAAGCTTTTTTATTTTCAGTTAAGACTTTCACCAATTTCAGTTTAGCATTGATTTCTTTAATTTTTAAGTAAAATGGGATAAACTAAAAGTACTTAATGACACGAGAAAAGATTAAAAATTTAATTCAAAAAGCTATCCAGAAAGCCCAGCAAGAGAAAAAGCTGACTAAATTTAAAATTCCTGAGATTTTAGTTGAAAAACCTGAAGAGAAAATTCATGGTGATTATGCCACAAATACTGCTTTAAAGATTGCAAGAATTGGGAAAATGAGCCCAATGGAAATAGCCAATCTCTTAGGTTCTAGGTTGCAGGTTTTAGGTTCTCAGCTTTTTGAGAAAGTTAAAATTGTTGAACCAGGTTTTATCAATTTTTTTCTTTCCAAGGAGTACTTACAAAGAGAAGTTGAGGGAATTCTCAGGGAAGGAGAGGAATTTGGCAAGTTAGAAATTGGTAAAAATCAAAAAGTTAATGCTGAATTTATTTCTGCAAATCCCACGGGGTTTTTACATTTGGGTAATGGCCGGGGAGCTTTTTTTGGCGATTGTCTATCCAATATTATAGAAAAAGCAGGCTATAAAGTAACTCGGGAATATTACATTAATGATGCCATGGGAAACTCTCAAATTAAAATATTAGGAAAAACAGCTCTGGGGAAAGGAATTACCTACTTAACAAAAGATTTACAATCAAAAATTAAGAAATTAAGCCCGAAATTAAGACTGGCAGCTGATGAAGGGGAGGCCGGTTTTTTACTATCTCAGGGAATTCAAAAAGATATTAGAGATTTCATTAAGAAAAAATTAAAAATCAAATTTGACAAGTGGATTTCAGAAGAAAATTTTTACAGAAAAAGCAAAATTAAGAAAGTTTACGATATGCTAAGAAAAAAAGAATTAGTTTATCGAAAAGAAGGAGCAGAATGGCTAAAAATATCAAAATTTGGAGCTAAAAAAGATGAAGTTATTATCCGTCAGACAGGAGAACCTACCTATTTTTTGTCAGATGTTGCTTATCATCAAGATAAATTTGAGAGAGGTTTTTCAAAAATTATAAATATCTGGGGAGCAGATCATCAAGGGCATGTTCCCAAAATGAAAGCTGCAGCTAAAATTTTAGGCTTTAGGGGAGATTTTGATATTTTAATTTCTCAGATTGTAAGATTAAAAAAGGGAAAAATTTCCAAAAGAAGAGGAAAGATTGTTACTTTAGAATGGTTAATAGATGAAGTGGGACTGGATGCAGCCAGGTTTTTTTACTTAATGAAATCATTGAATACCCAGATGGAATTTGATGTTGAGTTAGCCAAAGAAAGATCAGCTAAAAGCCCGGTTTATTATGTTCAATACGCCCATGCTAGAATTGCAAGCATCTTGCGGAAAACCAAAAATCAAAAACAAAAAACCAAAAACCTCCATTTATTAAGTCATCCTCCAGAGCTAAATTTAATCAAACAGTTGATTCGCTTTCCTGAAGTTGTTGAAGATACGGCAAAAGATTACCAAATTCAGAGAATTCCTCAATATGCCATAGATTTAGCCACTGTTTTCCATCAATTTTACCGAGACTGTAAGGTGCTATCAGAAGATAAAGAGTTAACCGAGGCTCGTTTAGGTTTGGTTTTAGCAACTAAAAATGTATTAAAAAATACTTTATATGTAATGGGGATTTCCGCCCCAGAGAGAATGTGAAAATTTAAGAAGTAATCTTGAGATGAAAAAGGGGTAAATGTTTTTTTACCCCTCTTTATTTGAAAAAAAGCAAAAATAATGATAATTTAAAGAATATGGAAGTTAATTTCCCGAAATTGGAGAAGAAGATCTTAAAATTTTGGAGGGAAAATAAGATTTTTGAAAAATCGATTGAAAAGCGAAAGAGGGCTAAAAATTTTGTCTTTTACGAAGGGCCTCCTACTGCGAATGCAGAACCCGGAATCCACCATGTTTTAAGCAGGGTTTACAAAGATATTATTTGTCGTTACAAAACTATGCAAGGTTTTAGGGTTTTGAGAAAAGCTGGCTGGGATACTCACGGATTACCAGTTGAATTGGAAATTGAGAAAAAATTGGGCTTGAAAAGAAAAAAAGATATTGAAAAATATGGGATATCCCGCTTTAACAGAAAATGTAAGGAATCTGTTTGGAACTACAAGGAAGAATGGGAGAAATTAACAGAGAGAATCGGCTTCTGGTTAGATATGAAAAATCCGTATATTACTTATGAAACAGATTATATTGAGACCTTGTGGTGGATAATAAAAAAAATTTGGCAAAAGGGATTATTATACAAAGATTACAAAGTTGTCCCTTATTGTCCAAGGTGTGGAACTGCTCTTTCTTCACATGAGGTAGCCCAAGGATATGAAAAAATAAGGGAACCTGCAATATATGTTAAATTTAAGATTCAAAATCGTAAATTCCCAAATACATACCTGTTAGTTTGGACGACCACACCCTGGACTCTTCCAGGAAATGTGGCACTAGCGGTAAATCCAGAATTTACTTATGCCAGAATAAAAATTAATGATGAATATTTAATCTTAGCTGAAGAAAGAATGGAAGCTTGTAATATCAAAGGCGGGATTATTCAAAGAGTTAAAGGAGGAGATTTAATTGGATTAAAATATGAACCACTTTATCCTCCAAACTACCCCGCCAAAGGCGAGGCTCGCCAAAGGCGGCAATTACTAGCTACGAGCTACAAAGTCATTAGAGGGGAATTTGTCTCTTTAAAAGAGGGGACTGGTTTGGTTCATGTTGCCCCTGCATTTGGAGAAGATGATATGGTAGTTGGTAAAAAGAATAACTTACCGGTTTTAATGACTGTTAATGAGGAAGGGAAATTTAAAAAAGATGTTAAAAATTGGGCAGGAATGTTTATTAAAGATGCTGACCCTTTAATTATTGAAGATTTAAGAAAAAGAAATCTTCTTTTCAGAGCTGAGTTGTATGAGCACGATTATCCTTTCTGCTGGAGATGTGATTCACCCCTCCTCTATTTCGCAAAAAAGTCATGGTTTATCAGAATGACTAAAATCAAAAAGGATCTTATTAAAAACAACGAGGAAATAAATTGGGTGCCGGGCCATTTAAAAAAAGGGAGATTTGGGGAGTGGTTGAGAGAGATCAAAGATTGGACTTTTTCTCGGGAAAGATACTGGGGAACACCTTTACCTATTTGGCAGTGCAAATCATGCAAAAATACAGAAGTAATCGGTTCAAAAGAAGATTTATTAAAACAAAAATTTTCAACTAATCAATATTATATTTTAAGACACGGAGAAACTATTTATCAGACGAAAAAGAAAGATTTCACCTATTCTCGGCCTAGGATCCCCCCAGTTTATTTAACAAAAAAAGGGGAGGAAGAGATTCAGAGATTAGCAAGAAAGCTTAAAAAAATGAAAATTGATATTATCTATTCTTCAGATATGCTTAGAACTATACAAACTGCTAAAATCTTAGCAAAAGAATTAGGTCTTACAGTACATTTAGATAAAAAATTGAGAGATATAAATTTGGGAGTATATCGCGGAAAATTAAAAAGAAAATTTTATAAAGCTTTTTCCGATCCGAAAGAAAGATTTTTCAAAGCGCCCCAAGGAGGGGAAAGTTGGTCAGATTGTAAAAAAAGAATAGCAGATGTAATTAAAGAGATTGATAAGAAATATAAAGATAAAACAATTTTAATTGTGAGTCATGGTGATCCTTTATGGCTTTTAGAAGGAGCAATGAAGGGTTTGACAAATGAGGAACTTTGGCATTCTAAAGAGAGGCATAAGAATTATATTGGAACTGGAGAAATTCGTAAAATTCGATTTAAAAAACTCCCGTATAATGAAAAAATGGAGTTAGATTTTCACCGGCCTTATGTAGATGATGTAAAATTCCAATGCTTAAAATGCAAAACTCTAATGGAAAGGGTTAAAGAAGTAGTGGATGTTTGGTTTGATTCAGGCTCAATGCCTTTTGCTCAATACCATTATCCTTTTGAAAATAAAGACCTTATTGAAAAAAAAATCCAATTTCCCGCAGACTATATTTCAGAAGCTGTTGATCAAACCCGGGGTTGGTTTTATACTCTTTTAGCTGTCTCCACTCTCCTTTCAAGGGGGCGTGTTTTCAAAAATGTTATTTCTTTGGGGCATATTTTAGATGAGAAAGGGAAGAAAATGTCAAAATCAAAAGGAAATGTAGTAGATCCCTGGCAGATAATAGAAAAATATGGCTCAGATGCCACCCGTTGGTATTTCTTTAAAGTAAATCAACCTGGAGATCCAAAATTTTTTTCGGAAAAAGAAGTTTCAGAATGTCTAAAAAGATTTATTATGACTTTTTGGAACTGTTATGTGTTTTACAACACATACGCTGATAAACGCGGACATCGACGCCGATTTACGCAGAAAAATATCAGGGGTGAGCAGCGTAACTATCAGCGTAAATCAGAGGCTTTATTAGATAAATGGATCATTTCTCGAGTTAATCAGTTAATTTTAGAGACAACAAAAAATTTAGAGAGCTACAAAATTACAGAAGTTGCAAGAACTATTGAAAATTTTGTTATTAAAGATCTTTCTCAATGGTTCATCAGAAGATCAAGGAGAAGATTTCAGTCACCTTCGAGGAAAAAAGAAAAGATGGAGGCTGCCTCCGTCTTACATTATTTACTTTTAACCCTCAGTAAAATAACTGCTCCCTTAATTCCGTTTTTAGCAGAAGAGATTTATCAGCAATTAACAAAAAGTGCCCGTCCCGTAGGCAGCCGAAAGCTTTCTTTCGGGGTCCATTTGGAAAATTGGCCAAAAGCCAATAGAAAATTAATTGATGAAAATTTAAATAAAAAAATGGATGAAACCCGCCAGATTGTTACTCTCGGGTTAAAAGCGAGAATGAGATCAGGAATTAAAGTACGACAGCCTCTTTCTGAATTACAAATTGTAAAACCCGCAAAAGGAAAAGAGCTTCTGGGCTTAATTTCAGAGGAATTAAATATCAAAGAGGTTACATTGGTTTCAAAATTACCAAAAGGAAAAAGTTGGATTATTGAAAGTGCTAATGGTTTTAAAATTGCTTTGAATACTGAAATTCCTGTTAAGCTGAAAGAAGAAGGATTAATGAGAGAGGTTATTCGCAACATTCAGGAGATGAGGCGGATGGCTCATTTGAAACCGAAAGATAGAATTTTAATTCAATATTTTGGATCTCCCAATTTAAACCAGATTTTTGCCAAAAACAAAAATTTTATTGTAAGAGAAACGAAGGCCAAAAATTTTCTATTGGGAGAAAAGTTAAAACAAACTTTTGATATAGAACGAGAAATAAAGGTCGATAAACAAAAATTATGGATAGGAATTAAAAAGCTTTAAACATGGGCATTTTTGGAAGAAGACCACAAGTTTCAAGAGATAGATTTAAAAAAGCTCCACCACCTTCTAAACCGAAGAGTTTTTTTGAAGAAAAAAGCGAGTGGTCTAGAAGTGCATTCAGAAGAAGATTGCGAACAGCTTCGCCTTCTATCCCAGGTACGGCAGGTGGATTATATACTCGTAGGCAGCGGGAATCCATGGTAGAAGAAGTATTTCCATGGGAGAGATTCAAAAGCCATATTTCTGAAAGTGAGGCTAAAAGACGCCTTCGGGAGCTAAGAGGAGAAGAATATAAAGCCGGAACCGGTGCTGAAAAGTCAAAGCTCAAGAGACAAAGAGAGTATTTGGAGAGGGAGCTGGGTCTTAAGGGAAAATACTAAGCGTAAGGTATGGCTGTTCACTATCGAAGTGAAGGTATCGTCTTAAAAAAAATAGATCGGGGGGAGGCTGATCAATTACTGACAATTTATACTAAAGATTTTGGGAAAGTTGAGATTTTGGCAAAAGCAATGAGAAAGATTAAATCAAAATTAAGATCAGAATCAAACCTTTTTAATTTATCAGAGATTGAGTTTATTCAAGGGAAAACTTACAAAACCTTAACTGATGCTTCTTTAATTGAAAATTTTTCAGAAATAAGGAAAGATTTAAAGAAATTAGCTCTCTCTTATAGAATTTCAGAGATTTTAGATAATTTAGTGAGGAAAGAAGAAAAGGATGAAAGCATTTGGGAATTATTAATTGAGACCTTAAAAAAATTAAACACTCCCTTTCCTCAAAATCTCGATTCCCAATTAATTTTTTACTATTTTACCTGGAATCTCCTCTCTTTTTTAGGATACAAACCAGAACTTCATATTTGTTCTCTCTGTCAGAAAGAATTATTTCCTCAAAATCTTTATTTTAATTTTCAGGAAGGAGGAGTGATTTGTCAAAATTGTTTTAAGAAAATTAAAAATGGAAAGGAAATTTCTCCAGAAACAATAAAAATACTGAGATTCATTATAGAAAAAGAATGGAGAATTATTTCTCAATTAAAGATCGATGAGAAATATTTTCTCTCTTTAAAAAGAATTTCTGATTATTGGATAAATTTTCTTCCTAAAGCTACGATTTCTGATTTTTAAAATGATTTTTAGAAGGCTGATAATTTTTCTAATTTTTTCAGGCATTCTCTTGGCTTTAACTGGGTTTTGGTATTACCAAAAAAATATTTTCACCAAGGGAGTTTTGAAATTGGAAATTTTAGCCCCCGATGAGGTAGAACTAGCAGAAGAAATTGAATATATTGTTAAATATAAAAATATTGGGAATGCCAGACTAGAGGAGGCGAGATTTATTTTTGAATTCCCAAAACACTCTTTAGTGGAGGGAGAAAAATTAAGGATTGAAAAAACCTTGGGGGATATCTATCCTGGAGAAGAAAAAATCATCTCTTTTAAAACCCGACTTTTAGGGAAGGAAGGGGAAACCAAAACCGCCAAATCTTGGTTGAGTTATCGACCTCAAAATATCAAAGCTCGCTATGAATCAGCTACCACTCATACCGCCGTCATTACATTTGTTCCCATTACTTTTGGATTTGATCTTCCTTCAAAAATAGAGACAGGTAAAGAATTTAGATTTAGATTAAATTATTTTTCTAATACCAATTTTCCTCTCTCTAATTTGAGGGTGAAAATTGAGTATCCTCCAGGATTTTCCTTTTTAGAGTCAAGGCCCCAAGCTTTGGGGGAGAATGAGTGGGAAATAGGCCTTTTAAACAAGTTAGATGGAGGGAGAATTGAAATTTTAGGGGAAATTTCAGGTGAATTTAAAGAAGAGAAAATTTTTCGGGCTAATTTTGGAAGCTGGCAGGAAGGGGAATTTGTCTTATTAAAAGAGGCAATTAAGGGAATAGAAATTATTAGGCCATTTTTGCTAATTTCGCAACAGATCAATGGGAATCCTCAATATGTGGCGAGCCCCGGAGATTTTCTCCACTATGAAATTTTCTTTAAAAATCTGGGGGAGGAGCCGCAATTAGACCTATTTTTGGTAGCGAGACTGGAGGGAGAGGCTTTTGATTTTCAGAGTTTAAAATCAGACCGAGGAAGATTTGAGTTCGGAGACAATTCTCTCATTTGGGATTCTCGGGACGTCCCGCATCTTCAATTCTTAGATTCCGGGGAAGAAGGGAAAGTTGAATTTTGGATTGAACTAAAAAAGGAATGGCAAATCTCTGGTTCAGAAGATAAAAACCCCGTAATTAGAAATAAGGTTGTACTTTCACAGGCGAGAAAAGAATTTTTAACTAAGGTAAATTCAAAATTGGTAATTTTACAGAAAGGATATTTTGAGGACGAAATTTTCGGAAACTCTGGCCCCCTTCCTCCAGAGGTTGATCAAACGACAACCTATACTATTTTGTGGCAAGTGAAGAACTTTTATAATAATTTGAGAAATGTTAAAGTTAAGGCTGTCTTACTAAGCTGGGTACAGTTAACCGGAGAGATTTTCCCAAAAAAGTCAAAACTTACTTTCGATTCTCAAAGTAGAGAGATTATCTGGGAAATTGGAGACTTAGAAATGGGGAAAGGAGTATTAAATGAAGTTTTAACCATCGCTTTTCAAATTGCTTTAACCCCTTCTCTTTCTCAGAAAGGCCAAACTCCTACCCTGGTGGGGCCAGCTACAATAACTGCACAAGATCTTTGGACCGAGACTGAAATTGAGGCTACAACAAAAGTCTTAGATACAACTTTGCCAGATGACCCAACTGTTACTGAACAACAGAGTGTTGTTCAATAACAATAAATTATGGATTTAATGTCAAAAATTATTTCTTTAGCCAAGCGGCGGGGTTTTACTTTCCCCTCCTCTGAAATTTATGGAGGTTTCGGTTCATGCTATGATTTTGGACCCTTAGGTGTGGAATTGAAAAATAATATTAAAAAAGCCTGGTGGGAAGAGATGACAAGAAATCATGAAAATATGGTGGGTTTAGATTCAGCCATTTTAATGTCTCCCAAAGTCTGGCAGGCTTCTGGCCATTTAACAGCTGGCTTTGCTGATGAATTAGTGGAGTGCAAAAAATGTCACAAAAGATTTAAGGCCGATGAACTAAAAACACCAAAATGTCCAGAGTGTCAGGGAGTTTTAACTCAGCCTCGAAGGTTTAATTTGATGATGAAAACTTTTGTCGGGCCAGTTGAAAAAGAGGCAGTACAGACCTACTTAAGAGCTGAAACCTGTCAGGGAATTTATGTTAATTTTGAAAATGTTTTAAATTCAATGAGATTGAAAATTCCTTTTGGGGTTTGCCAGATTGGAAAAGCTTTTAGAAATGAAATTACCCCCAAAGATTTCATTTATAGAACCAGAGAATTTGAGCAAATGGAAATGCAGTGGTTTTGCCATCCAAAAGAGGCTACAAAATGGTTCAATTTCTGGGTCAAAGAGAGGCGAAGGTGGTATTTTAATTTAGGAGTGAAAAAAGAGAATCTAAGAATCAAAGAGGTTTTAAAAAAAGACCTTCCCCATTATGCCAAAAAAGCAATTGACATTGAATATAAGTTTCCTTTTGGCTGGAGAGAAATTGAAGGAGTTCACAATCGAGGAGACTGGGATTTATCAAATCATTCAAAATATTCAGGAAAAGATTTAAAATATTTTGATGAGGAAAGAGATGAAAAATACTTTCCCTATATCATTGAGACTTCAGCCGGAGTAGATAGATCTCTTTTTGTTTTTTTGCTGAATTCCTACCAAGAGATAAAAGGCGGAAGAACAAAGACTACTAAGGCAGCCAAAGAAGTTGAAATTTTGCTCAAACTTGACAAGAAATTAGCTCCAATAAAAGTTGCAATTTTACCTTTAGTTCGAAACAAACCAAAATTAGTCAAGAAAGCGAAAGAAGTATATCAACTTTTGAAACCACATTTCACCTGCCAATACGATGAATTAGGTTCGATCGGCAGAAGATATCGAAGACAAGATGAAATTGGTACACTTTATGCAACAACTATTGATTTTGAGACCCTAAAAAAAGATGACCTAACAGTCCGTGATCGCGATACAATGGCACAAGAAAGAGTAAAAATTGATGATTTAGTTGAATTTTTAAAAGAAAAATTAAAATAAGGTTATGTTCAAAAAAGTACAACTTCCCAATGGCTTGAGGATTATTACTATTCCCCAAAAAGGGACTCGGGCAGTGACGGTTTTGGTTTTAGTTGGAACCGGCTCAAAATATGAGACAAAAGAAATCAATGGCATCTCTCATTTTTTAGAACACGTGTTTTTTAAGGGGACAAAGAAACGTCCCAACACTTTAAAAATTGCAGAGACCTTAGATCGGATAGGAGGCATCTACAATGCTTTTACCTCAAAAGAATTTACGGGATACTGGGCAAAGGTAGATTCGAAACATTTAGATTTGGCGTTAGATTGGGTTTCAGACATCCTTTTACACTCAAAATTTGAGGAAAAAGAGATGGAAAGAGAAAAAAAGGTGGTGATTGAAGAAATGAATATGTATTTAGATACCCCAATGAGCTATATCCATGATTTATGGGAGAAATTACTTTACGGAGATCAGCCAGCTGGTTGGCTGGTAATCGGAGAGAAAGAGACGATAGCAAAATTAAAAAGAGAACAAATTTTACATTACTTGAAAAATCATTATGTAGCGAAAAATATTATTGTTTGTGTTGCAGGAAATATAAAGGGAAGATCTACAGAGAGAAAAATTAAAAAATATTTTCAGAGAATAAAAATTAGGAAACCAAAATCAAAACCAAAAGTTATTGAAAAACAAACGAAACCTCAAAGTCTACTCCATTTTAAAAAAACTGACCAGACCCATCTTTATTTAGGAGTCAGGGCCTACGATTTATTTCATCCATTAAAGTATGCCCAAGCGGTACTCACCACCATTTTGGGCGGGAATATGAGCTCCAGGCTTTTTATTTCTGTTCGCGAGAGAGCAGGTCTTGCCTATTACATTCATACTTCAGCTGAGAATACTACAGATACCGGTTACCTCGTAACCCAAGCTGGCGTAGATCATCAAAATGTAGAAAAAGCCGTTAATTTAATTTTAAAGGAATACAAAAGTTTAAAAAACAAAAAAGTCAATGAGGAGGAACTTCAAAAAGCGAAAGACTACCTCAAAGGAAACTTAATCTTATCTTTAGAATCTTCTGATGCGCAAGCTGGTTTTTATGCTGGCCAAGAATTATTAGAGGGGCAGATCTTAACTCCAAAAGAAAAATTTAAAAAAATTGATGAGGTGACAAGAGAAGAAATCCAGAGAATATCAGGAGAGATCTTTCAGCCACAAAAACTTAATTTAGCTCTCATTGGTCCATTTAAAGACAAAAAACCTTTTGAAAAGTTGTTGAAAATTTAAAAAGGTATTAACCAACAAATTATGAATCAAGATCGAGTCTTAGATATTTCCTGGGTAAGTATTTTAAAAGTGGGGATAGCTGTTTTCGCTTTTTATATACTCTTTTTGGTCAGAGATATTTTGATCTGGTTTATTTTCGCTCTCATTATTTCCATTTTATTTAATCCGATAATTGATTTTTTACACAAAAGGAAGATTCCCCGGGTACTCTCAGTTATTTCCGTCTATGTTGGAACTTTCGGGATAATTAGTCTTTTAATTTTTTTAATTGCTCCTCTTTTTATTTTCGAGATTCAAAACTTTTCTCAAATTCTTCCCGAATACTTTGAGAAAGTTTCTCCCCCTCTAAAAGCATTGGGGATTCAGGCCTTTGCGGATGTCGAAAGCTTCCTTGAACTTATCAATAAATCCTTGGAGAAAATTACTGCTAATGTCCTTTCTGTTGCTTTCGCTATTTTTGGTGGTATTTTTTCAACAATTTTTATTCTTACTATAGCTGTTTTCCTTTCCCTAGAAGAAAAAGGGGTGGAGAAAACATTATCTCTTCTTTTTCCCAAAAAATATGAATCCTTCGCTTTTAATCTTTGGCAGAGATCTCAAAAAAAAGTTAGTGGTTGGTTCCTGAGTAGAGTTTTGGCCTCCTTGTTTGTTGGAGGAGCTTCCTATTTTGCTTTTTTGGTTTTCAATACTAATTATCCTTTTTCAATGGGTCTGTTGGCAGGTGTCTTAAATTTCATCCCCATTGTAGGTCCTATTGCTACTGGATTTTTAATTTTTATATTAGTTTCTTTAGATAGTACATTGAGAGCGATTTTTGTTTTAATTGCCTTCACTTTAATCCAGCAAATTGAAAATAACGTTCTCACTCCAATTTTAGCTAAAAGATTTGTCGGTATTCCTCCAGTTTTAGTTTTGGTTTCTATCGTAGTGGGAGGGAAACTTTTGGGATTACTGGGAGCAATTTTGGCTATTCCCTTAGCAGGAATCCTTTTTGAGTTTCTAAGAGATTTTTTAAAGAAAAGAAAAGAGGAAGAATCAACAGTGTTGTAAAATGCGAACCCTCTATATTGTTTCAACCCCTATTGGAAATTTAGAAGATATTTCAATAAGGGCTCTCCGAATTTTAAAGGAGGTTGATCTAATTTTATGTGAAGACACGAGAGTGACAAAGAAATTGTTGGATCGTTATCAGATAAAAAAGCCTACTCTTAGTTATCACCAACATACCAAATTAACGAAGGTAAATTATATTTTAGAGCTTCTAAAAGAAGGTAAAAATTTAGCTTTGGTTTCAGATTCTGGGACTCCGGGAGTTTCTGATCCCGGGGAAAAATTAATAAATTTAGTAGCAAATCAATTTCGCAATGTAAAAATTATTCCAATTCCCGGCCCTTCAGCCGTAACTGCTGCAGCATCAATTTCAGGTTTCCCTATGGATAAATTTTTGTTTTTAGGCTTTCCTCCAACTAAAAGAAAAAGAAAGAAATTTTTTACTGAGGTAGCAAAATCAAAATATCCAGTAATTTTTTACGAATCCCCCTATCGAATCTTAAAAACTTTAAATGAACTGAAGCAAACCCTGACTACTAACTACAAACTACCAATTACTCAAATAGTTGTTTGTCGCGAATTAACAAAAAAATTCGAGACAATTTACCGAGGAAAAATTGAGGAAGTAATTAAGGCGATTGAGCGAGATAAGATAAAAGGAGAATTTGTGGTAATTGTTGGAAAATAAAAAAGGCGCTTTATGCGCCTACTAGAGCAAGGATTTGTATCCTTTTTTCTCTTGGTATAAATTTTGCAGCCACCCACTCAAAAATGATCCCTTGGTTTTCTACCACTTCCCTTAATCTATTTAATTGTAAAGGATCTGGATTACAACTAGCCACTACTTTTTCTTGAAAAACGGCAATATATTTATCAGGATATTTTTCTCGGAGTTCCTCCATGTGTTCATCAATCCACTTGTTATCTTTTCTAAATCTTTCCATAACCTCTGCCATTGCCTGGAAATGCTCTCTGGTTAATTCCTCAAGTCTTCTTTCTGCAATTAAGCAACCTGCTTCATGATTTAATCTGGCTAATCTTTTTTCTTCAAGAGTTAGCCCAGTAAATCTTTCGAGCCAATCTTCTTCCATTTCGCCCTCCTTATTGTGTGCTAAACTTAAAATAAGATTTTTCATCACCTATGTCAAGCAAAAATAAAAAATTTTATATTACTACTAGTATAGTTTATACAAATGCTCCTCCCCACATAGGTTTTGCATTAGAATCTATCCAGGCCGATGTCGTTGCTCGATATCGGCGGCTTTTAGGCGAGGAGGTTTTTTTCTTAACTGGTACGGATGAACATGGGGCAAAAGTGGCCAGAGCCGCAGAGGGGGAAGGGAAAAACCCAAAAGAATTCGTTGATGAAATTTCACGGAAGGTTAGAAATTTTAAGAAAATTCTAAATTTATCTACGGATGATTTTATCCGAACTACTGATAAAAGAAAGCATTGGCCGACAGTTAAAAAAGTTTGGCTCAAATTAAAAGAAAACGGCGATATTTATAAAAAGAAATATAAAGGGTTTTATTGTTCTGGTTGCGAAGCATTTATTACAAAAAAGGATCTTAAAAATCAAAAGTGTATTATTCATCAAAAAAAGCCGGAAATAATTGAAGAAGAAAATTACTTTTTTAGACTTTCTAAATATTCAAAAAAAATCGAGAAAGTTATCGAAAAAGGTATCATTAAGATTATTCCCGAAACTCGGAGAAATGAAAATGTAAGCTTTTTGAAAAAAGGTTTAGAAGATATTAGTTTTTCTCGGCCAAGGAAAGATTTAAAATGGGGAATTCCTGTACCAGGTGATAAAACTCAGACAATTTATGTGTGGGCAGATGCCCTTTCAAATTATATTTCTGTCCTCGGTTATGCGGAAAATAGTAAAAAATTTCAGAAATTCTGGCCAGCTAATGTTCATTGCATTGGAAAAGATATTCAAAAATTCCACTGTCTAATCTGGCCAGGAATGCTTTTATCTCTGGGGTTACCGTTACCTAAGACAATATTTGTCCACGGCTTCATCACTGTTGCCGGTCAAAAAATGTCAAAAAGTTTGGGAAATATAGTAGATCCTTTTGAGTTAGTTAAAAAATATAGCACAGATGCTGTTAGATATTTTCTTTTGCGGGAAATTCCGCCAACTGAAGACGGCGACTTTACCTATGAGAAATTTGAGCAAAGATATAATGCGGATTTGGCTAGTGGATTGGGAAATTTGGTAGCAAGAGTTTTAACTATGGCTGAGAAGACAAAAATTAGAGAATATAGTCATATTGCAATTACCCCCTTTATTAATAGAACCTGGAGAAATTATAAAAAGGCCTTAGAAGACTTTAGATTTAATCGCGCCTTGGAAACAATCTGGGATTTAATTAGTTTTTGTGATAGCTATATTGAAAGAGAAAGACCTTGGGAGAGAAAGACCACTCTTCCTATTCCGAAAAAGAGCAAAAAGTTTCTTAGAGGGCAGGTGGCAATCAGTAATTTATTGTTTGCTTTAGCTCACATCACCTCTCTCTTGAAACCTTTTTTACCCCAGACCTCAGAGAGGATATTTCACCAGCTCGGTATTAAAGCAACTGATGAAAAATGGAAATTTAAACCAAGGAAGGGAAAATCTCTTTTCCCTCGGATTTAGATAGGTGGGGGCTTGCCCCGTAGAAGAAATTGGACATGTATTTTGCGAAGCAAAATACAAAAAGAGCCGACGGCAGTCCAATTTTCACTACGGGGCTTGACAAGGGTTTTTGAAAATGATATTTACTTAAGAAGTATGAAACATTTTGCCACAAATCTAATCATCCTCTTCGTAAATCTGACTCCTTAAGGATGTCTGGTTAGATTGTGGTAAAATTAAAGCTAATCTGGCCAGACAGGCCAGATTTTTTAGTTCTTTAACAGGAGGAATAAAGGATGCCCAAAATTACTCAAACAGCGGAAAAGAAAAAAACCTGCCCTTTTACGAAAGGAGGCAAGCTAAATGGAACAGGGGATGACGAAACAAGAGTTAATACAAAGGTACAGAGCTTATTGTATAGAAGCGGATTCACTTGCGGAGAACCTTAGGAACAATCGCACTCCGCCAGAGAAAAAGGCAAGACAGCGCACTCGTTTAAAGAAGTTACAAGAAAGACTTCTTCCCGAACTTCAAGCCGAACTTCTAGCTGAACTTGGAGTAAAAACCCAAGGTTAATTTCTGGGCGTTGAAAAGCAGGTTCCTTACCTGCTTTTTTGTTTTCGATAAAATAATGTTACGATGAGGTGAATGAAAAATAAAATTTTTTTAAATTATGTTAATTGACACCCATGCCCATTTAAATTTTAATGCCTTCAAAGCAGATGCAGATTTAGTGATTAAACGAACCTTAGAAAATGATATGTGGGTAATAAATGTAGGTTCTCAATATTCAACGAGTGAAAGAGCGGTTGAAATTACAAAGAGGTATGAGAAAGGGATCTTTGCGGCTGTTGGATTACACCCTATTCATTTAGAAGCGAGAAAGGTTGATGCTTCTGAAGTCGATTCCCAAGCAATATTTGAAACTCGGGCTGAGGAATTTGATTATGAAAATTATAAAAAATTAGCTCAGGATCCTAAGGTAGTAGCCATCGGCGAAATCGGTTTGGATTATTATTACAAACCAAAAACAAAGAGAAAATTAGAGCTTTTTAAAGAAAAACAAAAAGAGACTCTTTTCAAACAACTTGAATTAGCAAAAGCTTTGGATTTACCAGTCATTTTTCATTGTCGAATGGCTCACGACGATCTCATTCAAACTATTCGACAATGGAACAATCAAACACTAAGAGCCGTCATTCACTGTTTTACTGGAAATGGGGAGCAAGCTCAAAAATTTTTGGAATTCGGTTTTTATTTAGCATTTAATGGTTTGATTTTCAAAAAAGTTCCTGCACTTCCGGATCCAAAAGAGATTATTTCTGCTATCCCTCTTGATCGAATTCTCCTTGAAACAGATTCTCCTTACCTCCTCCTTCCTCAAGCGAGAGGGGAGAGAAATGAGCCTCTTAATGTTCGTTTTGTAGCTGAAAAAATTGCTGAGATAAAAGGCGAAAGTTATAAGAAAATAGCTGAATTTACTACCCAAAATGCAAAAGAGTTATTTCAGATTTAATTTCTCCAACTAAACAAGGTTCCTTGAAAAACAAAAAGGCGGTTTGGCTAATTGCCTCACCGCTTTTTCAATTTACTTATATCAAGTCGTTGAAGGGATTATTAAGAAGCTTCTGAGCCTACAAGTTCGTTGATATTTTTAATACCTTCTTGTTCCATCAGTTTCACTAAACCTCTCGTGATTCGCCCAGGTAATGTTGTTCCTTCGCCTCGAATTCCAGTGACAGCCTGCACGATTCTTGCACCTGCTTTGATTTTTCCTAAAGCAGTTGCAGTATCTTTGACTCCTCCAACACCTATAATTTCTACCTTCCCATTGGTTTCTCGGTAAATATGAGCAACTTTCTCAGTTGTCATTCTCCTAAAATCTTCGTCATCGCCAGAGAGTCCTCCAGCTTCATCTCTCCATCGCTCTCCATACTTTGCCTTCAGTTCTGGACTAACGGTGGTGTTGGCCGCTATGATTCCTATGAGCCCATTATCCATCACTACTTTAATCACATCGTTAACGGCTTCATTGGTTAATTCTGGTGCAATTTTGACAAATAGAGGTTTTCTACCTCCCATTTCCCCCATTACCTGGTTTACTGCTTGAACAATATCAGTTAGTGGACCTTTGTCTTGAAGTTCTCTCAATCCCGGAGTATTTGGAGAGGAAACATTAATAACAAAATAAGCTGCATCGTGATAGAGTTTTTTGGCAACAATGGCGTGTGCTTCAGGTGCATCTTCTGCTTCTACATCTTTATTCTTTCCTATACTAATTCCAATAGGAATGCTGCTATTTCTGTATGTTCTGAGATTTCGAGCTACAACTTCCACACCAGGGCTGTTGAAACCAAGTCTGTTCAGAGAAACTCCTGAACCCAACATAAACTGGCGCGGTTTGGGATTACCTGGCTGAGGATAGACAAGGATAGAACCTACTTCAACACCTGCAAAACCCAGCTGCCAAAGTCCTTTTACGGCTCTACCTACTTTATCCCAACCACCACCGACAACTAATGGATTGTCAAATTCAACCCCGCCTAAGCAGACTTTCAGTCTTTCGTCAGTAAATCTCTTCCTTCGATAAGTAAATTGCTCTAAAATTTTGAGGCTTAAAGGAGAAATCTCTGTCCAGTGAAGTGCTTCACGAGCTCTTCTATGCCATGTTTCAGAATCAAGTTTATCAAGAATTGGGCTGATAACCTCCTTATACATTACCTCCGTCCTCCTTTCTTGAGTTGGTAAGGTGCTTATACAACTAACTTATAAAATCTCCATAAATAAGTCAAACCTGAGGCAACAACCCTCAACTTCTTAGAAGGAGATTATTCTCTTTAATTTCTTAAAATCTTTTTTCATGAATTCTTTAATAAAAGGAAATCTCAAGGCGGCTGCAGGATGGAAAGTGGAGAAATAAGTCACTTTATTTTTCTGAAGTTTCTTTCCATGGATTTCAGAAATTTTAACATTTCCAATGAGGGCTTTGTGGGCAACAGCTCCAAGAAGCACAATTAATTTAGGTTTTATCGCCTCGATTTGTTTTAAAAGATGAATTTTCCCGTGGTCTATTTCTTTATTAGTAGGTGTTCTCTTTCCCGGATAGTATTTGACAGGGGAAGTAATAAAAATATCTTTTCGGTCCAATTTTATTGAATTTAAAAGTTGAGTAAGAAGTTTTCCTGATCTTCCCATAAAAGGTTTCCCGGTTTTTGCCTCTTCTCTTCCCGGCGCTTCTCCCACAAATAGAATTTTCGCTTTTTTATTCCCTTCGCCAGGCACGGGCTTGCCTGATTTTTTCTTTTTGCACTCTTTGCAATTTTTAATTTCTCTGGCGATTTTTTCTAGTTTGTTCATTTAAATAAAATAATATTTTTTTGATTTTTTAATAAGTTTATCTTTCAAAAGCGAGAAGAGAATTTCTTCTGAAGAGTACGATTTTTGTGTTTTTCTGATTTCTTTTTCAAGAAAAGATTCTAAAGTTTTGTGAGATGTTTTATTTTGAGAAAGGAGAAGCCTTACGGCTTTTGTACGAAAGGATCGAAAAGATCCTTGAAAAGGACTCTGACGATAATAATGAAGGCTTTTTCTGTTTATTCTTTTGCCTTTGAGAACAGCGGCTCCGTAGTCAAAAAGAGCATAGTGCCATGCTTTTGGATTCTTTTTCCGTACAGCTCTTTGGGCAATTTCGAGGATTTCTCTGTCTGAGACCTTTTTTCTTTTGGAAAAGAAAAAATGAAGGTATACCTTGCGGATATTTGTATCTAAAAAAGCTTCTTTTTTTCTGAAAGCAAAACAGGCAATGGCTTTTGCAGTGTAAGGCCCAATACCGGGAAGAGTTTCAAGGCTGCGAGAGTCTTGAGGAAATTTCCCCAGGTATTCTTTTATAATTTTTCTTGCACTCTCTCTCAAAAAGAGAGCCCTCTTCCAGTATCCCAATCCTTTCCATGTTTTTAAAAGTTTTCTCGTTGATACTTGAGCGAGCGATTTTAAAGTAGGAAATTCCTGAAGAAATTTTTTATATTTGGGTACAACACGAGAAATTTGAGTCTGTTGGAGCATTACTTCAGAAACAAGGATTCTGTAAGGATCTGAAGTCTTTCTCCAAGGGAAGCTCCTTTTATTTTTCCCGTACCAAGAGAGAATAAATTTACGGAATTCTGTAATTGTCATATTGATATTATACCACAGAAAAACTTCAGTCTGTTTTGAGCATACTTTTTAAATTAAGAAAAATATGGGTGAATTGATGCATTATTATTGGTGGAGGAGAATAGTAAAAAAAGCTATAATTTAAAGAGGTGAAAGAGTACGATCTCAAAAAATTTGCAGATGCCAAAAATACCAAAAACGTATTTAAAATCGAAAAAATATACTTATCGGAAAGCTGGAGTAAATAGGAAATTGAGAGAGAAAGCAAAAAGGCATTTGAAAAATTTTCAATCTACTTATAAATTGAGCAAATATGGGAAAGTAATAAAAACGCCTTTTAATCTCCTTTATCCAATTGGTAATAATAAATATCAGGTTAAAACCTGTGATGGGGTGGGAACAAAAGTTCTACTATCTCAACTTATAGATGAACACGACACAATAGGAATTGATGCTGTAGCTATGGTTGTTAATGATTGTATCCGATGTGGGGCAAAACCAATAGCAATTACCGATATGATTGATATGAGAAACTCAACACCTGAATTATTAAGAGAAATCCAAAAAGGATTGATTAAGGGAGTAAAGGAGGCAGGTTGCCCATTAGTAGGAGGGGAAATAGCAGATATACCAGAACTTTTAAATGCCACTTATCATATTAATTGTGACTGTATTGGTGAAGTAGTAAAGCAAAATATAATTACTGGAAAGAAAGTAAAGCCTGGTGACATAATAATAGGATTTCGTAGCTCGGGAGTTCATTCAAACGGAATAACTTTGGTAAGAAAAACCCTTTTCAAGAAATGGGGAGGGAAATTTGATACCTTTGAGATTCTAAAAGGTTTATCTAAACCCTTACTGTATGAGGTATTAAAACCGACAAAAATATATGTTAAACCATTTTTTAAAATTGCTGAGAAATTTGAGATTTTAGGTGCTGTTCATATAACCGGAGATGCTTATTTAAAATTTAAAAAATTAATGAGAAACTCAATTGGTTTTGAATTTCATAACTTTAAACCTCAACCGATTTTTAAGCTCTTCGAAAATTATATAGACGTAAAAGAAATGTTTCAGACATTTAATATGGGTTGGGGATTCGCCGTAATTGTTAAGAAAGCAGATGTCAATAATATTTTAAGCTCTTTGAGAGAGGCAGAAGTTATTGGAAGAGTTACAAATTCTCATAAAATTATTATCCATTATAAAAACAAACGAATAATTTTATAATTGAAGAATATCAAACTTTGAATATGGAAACATATAAACCTCAAAAAATAGAGAAAAAATGGCAGAGAATTTGGGAAATCCAAGGCGTTTATCGAGCGAAAGATTTATCTAAAAAACCAAAGAGCTATATTTTGGTTGAATTTCCTTATCCTTCAGGTGAAGGATTACATGTGGGGCATTGCAGGCCCTATATTGCCTTAGATATTGTAGCTCGGAAAAGAAGGATGGAGGGCTTTAATGTTTTGTTTCCAATGGGTTGGGATGCTTTCGGGCTTCCAACTGAAAATTATGCTATCAAGACAAGGATTCACCCCAGGATTGTCACCAAGAAAAACACTGCCCTTTTTAAACGCCAGCAAAAAAACATAGGGCTTTCTTTCGATTGGAGTCGAGAAATTAACACCACGGATCCTGCTTATTACAAATGGACCCAATGGATTTTCTTGCAGCTTTTCAAAAAAGGTTTGGCTTATAAAGCTAAGATGCCAATTAATTGGTGCCCGAGCTGTAAAATTGGTTTGGCCAACGAAGAGGTAGTTGATGGCAGCTGTGAACGTTGTGGGGAAAGAGTTACCAAAAAAGAAAAAGAACAGTGGATGCTAAAAATCACCAAATATGCAGAAAGATTAATTCAAGATTTAGACAGAGTTGATTACCCGGAAAGAGTGAAAGTTTTACAGAAAGATTGGATAGGAAAATCAGAAGGAGCAGAAATTGAATTTAGAATCCAGAACTCAGAATTTAGAATACCTGTATTTACCACGAGAGCTGATACTCTGTTTGGAGCAACCTATTTAGTTTTGGCGCCGGAACATCCAGAGATTGAAAATTTCAAACCCCATATTACAAATTATAAATTTGTGAAAAAATATATTGAGGAAGCCAAAAAGAAAACAGAGAGAGAAAGAATAAGCGAAATGAAAGAAAAAATGGGGGTAGAGATAAAAGGAATAAAAGCCATCAATCCTGTCAATAATCGGGAAATTCCCATATTTGTGGCAGATTATGTTTTAATTCACTACGGAACAGGCGGCATTATGGCAGTACCCGCTCATGACCAAAGAGACTTTGATTTTGCCAAGCTGCATAACCTTCCCATTTTGGAAGTTATAAAGCCTCAGAACAACGCGGAAGGACGCCTTCGGCAGTCAGCTTCACAACGCGGAAGTCTCTATAACGGGACTCCGTATGGAAGGGCTTATGAGGGAGAAGGAATATTAATTAATTCTGGCAGATTTAATGGAATGAAATCAGAAATTGCCAAAGAGAGAATTGTTGCATGGCTGGCCAAAAAGGGTTTGGCCAAAAAGGCTGTTAATTATAAGTTAAGAGATTGGATTTTTTCTCGCCAAAGATATTGGGGAGAACCAATTCCAATGATTCAATGTGAAAGGTGCGGCTGGCAGCCTGTTCCTGAAAAGGATTTGCCAGTTAAGCTTCCCTCTGTTAAAAAATATCAGCCCACTCAGACGGGAGAGTCCCCCTTGGCAGCCGTTGAAAGATGGATCAACACAAAATGTCCAAAATGCAGTAGTTTAGCCAAAAGAGAGACTGATGTTATGCCAAACTGGGCAGGTTCCAATTGGTATTACCTTCGCTACTGCGACCCTAAAAACGAAAAAAGATTAGCAGACCCAAAATTACTCAGATATTGGATGCCAGTCAATTGGTATAACGGAGGCATGGAGCACGCTACCTTACATTTGTTATATTCTCGTTTTATCTACAAGTTTTTGTGGGATATTAAAGCGGTACCCAAGTCTCTTGGCCCTGAACCCTATAAGAAACGAACTTCTCACGGAACTGTTCTGGGAGAGAAGGGAATTAAAATGTCAAAATCCAGGGGAAACGTGATAAATCCTGATCAGGTTATAAAAGAATACGGCACAGATACCCTGAGAGTTTACGAGATGTTTATGGGACCTTTTGAACAAACAATTTCTTGGGATACGAAAGGAGTGAAGGGAGCTAAGAGGTTTTTGGAAAGGGTTTGGAAATTAACTGGAAAATTTCTTGTTACTCAGAAACCTAAAGGCTCTTCTTATTTAAAAAAACTACTCCACAAAACTATGAAAAAAGTTTCAGAAGATATTGAATCTTTGAAGTTTAACACAGCCTTGAGTTCGCTGATGGAGTTTTGTAATGCTTGGCAGACAAATAAGGAAGGGGGATTAGGAAAAAAGGATTTTAAAGATTTCTTAAAGATTTTTTCTCCCTTTGCTCCCCATTTAACAGAAGAAATCTGGAGTCAATTGGGTTTCAAGAGCAGTATTCATAATCAAAAGTGGCCAAAGCATGACCCAAAATTAGTCAAAGAGGGAATCGTCACTTTTATCATTCAGGTTAATGGCAGAGTTCGGGAGAAAATCGAAGCTGAAATAGGCATTTCTAAAAGGGAATTTAAAAAATTAGCTTTAGCCCAAGAAAACATCAAAAAATGGATTGAAAGAAAAAACCTTAAAAAAACAATCTTCGTCCCAGGAAAATTAATTAACTTCGTGATTTAAAATTTCCACGGGCGGAGAAAATAGTGTACCCCATAAAATACACTATAGGGTACATCATAGTGTACCCTAAAAAAAATTAAAACAAAAAGCCCATCACTGGGCAGTTTTTATTTTTTTGTCCGAGAGTTTCCTCTTTCGCTGAAGTTTTGGGAGGGCAAAAAACTTGAAAATTTTATTTATAAATATCTTTACGGTGATCAATTTCAAAGAAAATTGCTCTTTCTGCATTTTGAAAATAAAAAAATACCCGATAGCGACGGGTGATACGAAACGAGAGGACATAAAGGAGGGTGCGCACTTTCTTAATGCGGAGCCGGGGATCGCGCCAATTTTTTCTAAACCGTTTTTCTTGAATAGAACAAAGACGCTGGATTTCTTTAGGTAACTTCTTAAATACGCGGTCGAAATCGTTTGTTTTGATTATTTCCATAATGAACAGGAGAATGTTTTTTAACCGCTTTTTGGTAAGAGCGTCGAATACGATCAGGATGAGCATATTCTTTTAATTCTTCTTGAGGCAAAAGAAGCATAACTTCATTTCTCAATAAACGAAGCTCTTCAAGGATAGCCTTGAGTGTTTTGGAAGATACAGTGCTCATGCCTGCTTTAGTTTTAGTTTGTGTTTTTTGAGCCATGTTAGAACTCCATATCTTTTTCTTATAGACTGGGTTTATTATAAGAAACTTGTATGAGGAAGTCAAATGCTTACTTTAGCCAGTTTTGATGATGTTAGAATACAGCTAGAAAATCAAAATTTCGTGTAAGGCGGGGGCTTCTGATCTCAATCGCCAAGAAGGCGGTTTTTTGTTTGACAAAAAACTAAGGATGTAATAAGGTTAAGTATCAAATAGCACCTTTCATTTCCGAAGGGAGGTTGAAATGAATCCATTGAAGGCTATCTTGCAATGGATTGATAACCACTCAAAGCGTTTTACATGGGCGCTATCCCAAGTCAGTCTTCTACTTATAGGAGTAGTGTTAGTTGAACTTTTTTTTGGACAATTTGTCATAGCTGGAATAGGCATAGCTGTTTTTCTTGTTTTGGTTGCAACTATGTTATTGGTAACTCGCAGAACGGCTTCTCGCCCTCGAGCAAAATAAACACCTCCTTATAGCTTAGTTCTTTCTCTTTAGCCTCTGGCTCACGCTAAGAGGCCTTTTTGTTTTTAAAAACAGGGTTCTAACCCCAGTACAACAGCGAAGCTGTATACCCCAGTAGTAGTAGAACAACGTTCACTACGGGGCACAGCGGGGCTTCGCTTCGTCTCGTAGACGGAGCTAACTTGCCCGAAAGTTGCCCGCCTTGCCGGCGAGGCAGGTTGCCTCGGGCTTGACTTATTATTTAAAGGTATTAGAATCTTTTACAGTAGGAGGGAAAGCTCTTTTACTAGAAGCCAAAAAAGGAGGTGCTGGTTGTGAATCAAACTGCTCAAGCAATCTTCCAAGCTATTACAGAAAAGGGTTGGACCCTCTATTATAGAGGGCCGTCAGATGCGAAAATATTTCTTGATGAGACAACTCAAAAGGGTCCTGTTGATTCGCTGGAAAAGGGAATACTATATTTAATTCTTCCTAAAGTAGATAATCCAACCGATGAGTCTGTATTAAAAAGATTTATAGGAAAACACCAGCTGATGCCAAGGATTACAGTACCCAAGGGTGGGTTCTATAACTACGGACGAATAATTTATCAATTCGGAGGGGTCGCTTCTGAAGTGCTACGCCCGCTCAGGGGCAGTGATGAAGTAGAAGATTACTTGATACCAGGACAAGAAATAGATTTCATAGGAATTGAACTTCAGGAGAAAGAAGTAAGATTACTTTCGCCACGTCAGACTTTCATGTCTTATGAGGTCTTCCAGGTAGCAATCCTGAGCCTTCGAGACATAAGTGGATTGGACTAACTTCCCAAAGCGGTGCGACGCAAGTCAAGCCGCCTTTTTGTTTACAAAGGAAGTTGCCCGCCTTGCTCGCCTCGCTCGCCTCGTCTTCGACTTGTCGAAGCGGGCTGAAGCTTCGGCGAAGCGGGCCGGCGAGGCAGGTTGCCTCGGGCTTGACTTTTTTAATGGAGTGTTATAATATCCGACCGAGTGGCATTAAAGCTAGCCACTCGGTTAAGCAAGCTCCTCTAACACAAGGAGGTGTATTTTGAGGAGAAGGATTTTTGTCGGTTCGCTGTTGGTAGTTCTACTACTAACAGTAATCAGCACTTTTCAGATCAGTAAGGGTGATGCGGCGCCCTCGGCCCCGGTTCGGGTGACCATAATCGCCGCGAACTGCGACGCGGACGGTGACGTGTCTGGCCTGATTACGGTCCAGAACGTAACGAGCGGCAAGGTTAGTTACAGCATCCCGCTCGTACTGACCGAGCATATCCCACCGTCGCAGGGTGGTGACCCTAAGTTTCAACCCGTATCTGGCGCGACTACGGTCGTCGAGGTGAACTTGCCCGGCGGCGCGACCCTAGGGTTTAACTACGGGCCTCTGTCGACGGCCAACGTCGACTCCCGGGCCAACGCACTTAGGGTGGAGGTGGACGTGGACGTTGACCCCGTGCTCAATCCAGAGAAAAGCGAAAGCTTTCCTCCGTGCGTGAGAGTTACGCCGACACCAACACCGACACCAACGCCGATATCATTAGTTCCGCCTATGCAGGTTCTACCGTCGCCAACACCGACACCGGTTCCACCGGGTCCTAAAGCGCTGCCACCAACCGGTGGTCAGCCGCCCAGGCAAGAGGAAAGCTCGTCTCCCTTGGTGAAATCTGTCCTAGGTGGCGGATTATTATTGACCATTATCGCAGGGCACCTAGTCTTAGTCTGGCGTCGCCGGCTACCATAACTGATCTAAGAGTGCATAAAGGCCGCCAGTTCGGAAATTTAACTCCTGAACTGGCGGCCTCTTTTATTTTTATCTCTCTTGTACCGGGCTTCTCAATAATAGAGTATTTATGTAAGGATACAAAATATGGAGCCTGCCCGAGAGTTCCCGCCTTCGCCGAGGCTCCCGCCGACGCTAAGGCTTTGGCGGACAAGTCGGCGGACAAGGTTGCCTCGGGCTTGACTTATTTCAAGTAGGTTGTAAAATATAAGAGATCATTTTGGTTACCGAAAGGAGGACGGTAATGCAAGGAGGGACACTCTCCAGAGAGATTCCGTTTGATAAGACAAGCAAAATTGCAGCAGCGACCATGATGATTCTTAGCATCCCCCTAAGAAAAGCTGATGGCATTTTGATCGTTACCGGAGAGGGAGAAAAAGAGCGAGTTCATCATGGGATAGAGCTTTGGAAAAAAGGAAGCGGGAAATTTCTTTTGGTTACTGGCGATAGCGAAGAGACGAAAGAATCATTCGGTGAAATTACGAAAAAGGAGATAACGGACCTTTGCAAAGTCGAGGAAAATCATCCAGACATTTTCAAGCAAGAGAAAACAAGGCATACGTTAGACCAGGCCAATTGGGCCGCAACCGTGATTGCAGAACATCCCATTGAAAGCCTGATTGTCGTATCTGCTCTTTACCATTTGCCCCGGGTATTTCTCACTTTTCTTAAAGTTCTTCAAAAAAATAATCAAAAGATAGTGCTTATTCCTTGTCCGACACTTCCTGTTTCGCTCGAGTATAATTATCATCGCATTCCTGCGGAGATAGCAAGAATCATTAAGTATCAAGAGCAAGGAGATGTAGCGACAGCTGAGGAACTGTGCGACTATTTGCGTTGACAACTATCGTGCAAATAAATAGGGCGGGTCTTTAGAAAAACCAATTGGTCACAAAGATAGCTCTTTACCTAAGTGGCCTGGGATTACCACCCAAGCCATTTTTTTTAATCTTAGGTTTTTTATAATTACCTGCCCCCTTTTCTTTTTTTAAAATTAAATGTAGAATAGGAAAGTGATTTATGTGTGGTATTGTCGGTTACATTGGCAAATCCAATAACCCCCAAATTGGTCTTGAGGCCTTAAAGCGTTTGGAATACCGGGGGTACGATTCAGCAGGAGGAGCTTGGTTTTTACCTGAAAAAAAAGAGATTTTTTCTTTAAAAACAGCAGGGAGAATAGATTCTTTAGAAAAAGAAATTCAAAATACTAATTTTAATTTACAAGGGAATCCTTCAATTTATCATACGCGTTGGGCAACACACGGAGAGCCAAATGAGAAAAATGCCCATCCTCATTCAGACTGTCAGAAAAATATCTACCTGGTTCACAATGGTATTATTGAAAATTATAGATTTCTCAAAGAGAGGTTAAAAAAGGAAGGCCATAAATTTTCATCAGATACCGACACCGAGATTTTAGCTCATTTGATTGAGAAGTTTTTTGACGGCAATTTAGAAAATGCCGTAAGCAAAGCTTTAAAATTTGTGAAAGGAACTTATGGTTTGGCTATTATTTCCAGAGATGATTCAGGGAAAATGGTTGTTGCTCGGAATTCTTCACCTCTTTTAATTGGTTTAGGAGATAAAGAATATATTATTGCTTCAGATCCTGCAGCAATTATTGGGAGAACAAAAAAGGTAATTTATCTCGAGGATGGGGAGATCGCTGTTTTAAATCCTGAAAATTTTTCAATCACCGATTTTAAACAAAACAGAAAAGAAAAACTAATTGAGGAAATTGATTGGGATTTAACTGAGGCTCAAAAAGGAGGTTTCCCTCATTTTATGCTAAAAGAAATAATGGAACAGCCAGAATCGATAGAGAATACGTTACGCGGTCGATTAGTAAAAAAGGATGGTTTGGCAAAGTTGGGCGGTTTAGAGTTGGCAGAGGATAGATTACGGGAAATCAAAAGGATTATTATTGGAGCTTGTGGAACTGCTCGCTGTGCCGCTTTAGTTGGGGAATACATGTTCGAGGAATATGCTGGAATTCCTGTTGAAACAGACTATGGCTCAGAATTTCGTTATAAAAAACCTATTTTTGATTCTTCTACGGCCGTAATAGCCATCAGTCAGTCTGGAGAAACAGCTGATACTTTAGCAGTAATACGTGAAGCCAAGCGAAAAAATATTCTTACTTTAGGTATTACTAATGTAGTAGGGAGTATGGTTGCTCGCGAAGCGGATGCTGGAATATATAATCATGCTGGACCAGAAATTGCTGTAGCCTCAACAAAAGCTTTTACTTCCCAATTAGTTGTTTTAGCCCTTTTGACCTTATTTTTTGGCCGACAACGTGATATGTCTTTGGTAACGGGTCGTCGAATTGTTCAAGAATTAGCACTTATTCCAGAGAAAGTGAGGGAGATTTTAAAAACAAATGATAAGATTCAGAACATTGCGAGGAAATATTCTAAGTATAATAATTTTGCTTATCTAGGCAGAAAATACAATTATCCCATCGCCCTTGAAGGTGCTATTAAGCTAAAAGAAATATCCTATCTTCATGCAGAGGGATTCGCTGCAGGAGAAATGAAACATGGCCCTATTGCTATGATCGATCCAAAATTCCCTTCAGTATTTATAATCCCTTCTGATAGTGTTTACGAAAAGAACCTCAGTAATTTAGAAGAACTAAAGGCTCGGAAGGGACCAGTTATAGCGGTGGCCACCCAGGGCAATAAAAAAATTCAAGATCTGGCTGACGATGTAATTTATATTCCCAAAACTCTTGAAATGTTAACCCCAATTTTAAGTGTTATACCATTGCAGCTTTTTGCCTATCACATGGGAGTGTTGCGTGGTTGCGATGTGGACAAACCAAGGAACCTAGCCAAATCTGTAACAGTTGAATAAGTTTGCACTAAATTAAAAACGAAACATGGAAAACAAAAAGATTGTTGTTATAGGGGGAGGCACTGGAGTTTTTACAGTGCTTTCTGGTTTGAAAAAATACCCGGTTGATCTCTCAGCAATAGTGACAATGGCAGACAGCGGAGGATCGACCAGGATTTTGCGAGAAGAATTTGGAATATTACCCCCTGGCGATATTAGACGGGCCTTAGTTGCTTTGGCTCAGTCAGAAAAACTACTAGCTTCTTTGTTTAATTATCGTTTTAATGAGGGCGGTTTATCTGGCCATAATTTTGGCAATCTTTTAATTACCGCTTTGGAAAGAATAAAAGGAGATTTTGAAAAGGCAATTGAGGAAGCAGGAAAGATTTTAAATATTAAAGGTGAGGTAATTCCGGTAACTTTAAAGAATACCAATCTTTATGCTCTCTTGGAAAATGGCCAAATTATTGAAGGGGAGGCAAATATTGATGTTCCCAAACACGATCCTAATTTAAATATTAAAAAGGTTTATTTAAAACCTCAGGCGAGAGCCAACAAAAGGGCAATATCTGCCATTTTAAAGGCTGATGTAATTATTATTGGCCCAGGTGACCTTTACACAAGTATTATTCCAAACCTCTTGGTTCAAGGTATTCCCCAGGCAATAAAGAAAAGCTTAGCCAAAAAAGTTTATGTGTGCAATTTAATGACCAAATTTGGAGAGACAAATAATTTTACAGGACCTGATTTTATTAAGGAAATTGAGAAATATTTTGGGAAAAAATTTTTAGATTATGTAATTTTCAACAATAAAAAACCTTTAGCTTCCAGAATAGCTAAATATGAAAAAAAGGGCGCAACCTTTGTTAAATATAATAAAAAAGACTTCCAGCGAGAGAAATTTAAGATAATCGAAGGAAATTTTTTAAGGAAAAAAGGATTTATTCGCCACGACCCAATTAAATTAGCACAAACAACTCTTCGGATTACGAATTCATAATAAAATAATTTTTCCTTCTACTTCACACTAAAGCCCCTTCCCGTAGAGGCTCTTTGTTTTTATCTTCAATTAAATTTGTTGAGATGATATAGTTAAAGAAGCCTTAAAATTTTTCTTAGCCAAAATTTATGGAAAAAGAAAATTCTCGCTATGTTATTGGAATAGACGGAGGAGGAACAAAAACAATAGCTGCTCTGGCTGATTTTGGTGGAAAAATTTTAGTGAAAAGTAAAAGCGGACCGTCTAACCCCAGAAATATTGGAATAAAAAGAGCGATTTTGAATATAACTGAGGCAATCATTCTCCTTTTGAAAGAAAATAAAAAAAGGAAAATTTTCTCCACAACTATTGCTCTCCCAGCTATTGAAGAAGAATATAAAGGAAAAAAGAGAGAAATTTTAAGACTCCTCAGAGTGCAAAAAAAAATTTCTAAAATTTTTCAAGGAAAAGTGGAAATCGTTTCGGATCAAATAGCAGCTTTTAAAGCAGGAACAGATGAGAAAGAGGGGATAGTGTTAATTTCAGGTACAGGTTCAGTTTCCCACGGTTGGAGAAAAAATAAAGAAGCAAAAGCTAGTGGCTGGGGTTGGTTGACAGGTGAAGGATCGGCTTTTTGGGTAGGACAGAAGGTATTTCAGGCGATTTTAAAAGATTTAGATAAAAGAGGACCCAAAACTCTTCTTACTAAATTAGTCTTCAAAAAATTTAAAATAAAAAAGATAACTGATTTCCTCAAAAAAATTTATTCGAGAAATCCAACTATGATAATTCCTCAATTCTCAATTATTTGCGACAAAGCAAGCCAAAGAGGAGATAGAATGGCAAAAAAAATAATGGTAGAAGCTGCGAAAGAGGTGGCCTTAGATGCAAAAACAGTAATTTACGAGCTTAATTTTCAAAAAGAAAAATTTCCTTTAGTTTTAATTGGCAGTATGTTTAAAACAAAAATTTTTTTAGATGAGGTTAAAAAAGAAATCAAAAAAATAGCTCCCCAAGCTCAGTTTATTCATCTGAGAAAAGAGCCAGTAATTGGAGCAGTGAAATTAGCCATAGAACAGATGAGGAAATGAGGATTTTAAAAATTAATTATAAAAAGTTAGAAAAATTAAAACTAAAATTAGTAATCAGTTTATTGCGACAAGGCAAGGTTATTATTTTTCCTACTGATACCGTATATATTCCCGTAGCTGATGCCACAAACAAAAAAGCTGTAAAAAAAGTTTTTCAGATCAAACAACGTTCTCAAAAGAATCCTCTCCCTCTATTTGTCAAAGACATCAAGGCGGCTAGAAAATTAGCTAGAATAGATAAAGTGCAAGAAAAGTTTTTAAAGACAGTCTGGCCAGGAAAAGTAACAGTTGTTTTAAAAAGAAAAAAAACAAAAATGGTAATTTATGGAGTTGCTAAAGATACAATTGCTCTTCGGATCCCAAGTTTTAAACCAGTGAACTTTTTATTAAAAAAGCTAAATAAGCCTTTAGTCGGTACATCGGCTAATATCTCTGGAAAGCCACCTTCTGGTAATATGAAAAAAGTTTTACGGCAATTTAAGGGTAAAAAATATCTGCCAGATTTAGTAATTGATGCTGGAAATTTGCCAAAAAGTAAACCCTCAATTGTCTTAGATTTAACTACTTTCCCACCAAAAATTAAAAGGGTCTAAAAATAATGATTATTCTTGCTATTGAAACTTCTTGTGATGAGACGGCTATTGCCCTCATTAAGGTTCAAAACTCCCGTTTTAAAATTTTATCTAATATTATCTCTTCTCAAGTTAAAATCCATAGAAAATGGGGAGGGGTGGTGCCAAGTTTAGCTAAGAGAGAACACCAAAAGAATTTAGTGCCAGTTTTAAAAAAGGCACTAAAAGAAGCTGATTTACTGAAGAGAATCCCAAGTTCTAAGCCCCCACCCCGTAATCGAAAATTTGAAAAACTTAAAGAAATCTTAATACGGGAAGGACATCTTTATAAACAATTAAAAAATTTTTTGGTTAATTATAAAAAACCAGAGATTGATTTAATTGCCGTGACCGTTGGACTAGGATTGGAACCCGCCTTATGGGTTGGAGTAAATTTTGCCCGGGGGCTTTCCTATTTCTGGGATTTACCAGTGATACCAGTAAATCATATTGAAGCACATATTTTTGCTAATTTTATTAATAAAAAATTTCAAATTCAGGACAAAACTATTTTTCCTATCATTTGTTTATCAGTGTCTGGTGGTCATACCCAACTAATTCTAATGCAAGATTATGGAAGATATAAATTATTAGGAGAGACGCGCGATGACACAGCCGGAGAATGTTTTGATAAGGTAGCGAGAATGTTGGGATTGAGTTATCCAGGTGGGCCTGAAATTTCGAAATTAGCTAAAAAAGGTAATCCTCAAGCCTTTAATTTTCCGAGGCCAATGATTTATACTAAAGATTTTGATTTCAGTTTCTCAGGACTTAAAACAGCTGTTCTTTACTTCTTAAAACAGCATAATAAAAAAGAAATTCAGCAATATAAAAATGATATTTGTGCGAGTTTCCAACAAGCAGTAATTGATGTTCTGGTTGTGAAAACTATTAAAGCAGCAGAAGAATTTAAAGTAAAAACAATAGTCCTTGGAGGTGGGGTAGCTGCAAATGAAGAGTTAAGATTGCAACTTGAAAAGGCTATTAAAAATCAATTGCCGGATACTCAGTATCTCTTTCCTGATCTTTCACTATGTACGGATAATGCTGTAATGATAGCTATTACTGCCTATTTTCACTGGTTAGAAAGAGAAATAAGAAGCTGGAAAGAAATAGAAGCTAACGCTAACCTTAAAATTTAAAATAGTTCGTCAACTAAATTCATGCCTCTTCATTATTCTCCAATTTATTTTTTACACTATTTCTTAAAACGAGAGGCCACTCAGTTTTTTACCAGCGTTGCTATTCGATACTTAGCACTGGGAATGATTTTAGTATTTGAGCCGATTTATCTTTATCTTTATTTTGATAAATCGCTTCCTTTTACTCTTTTATTTTTTGGAACAATCCACGGCCTATACGGGATTTTAGCAGTTTATGGAGGCAAAATAATGGCTAAAATTGGACTAAAACATAGCATGCTTTTTAGCCACTTTTTTTTCTTTGGGTATTATCTCAGCTTATTTTTTATTTTCAAATCATTTTTATTAGTACCCTTGGCTATAATTTTGAAGGCCTTCGGAATGACTCTTTTTTGGCCAGCATTTCATACTGATTTCGCCCGTTTTTCAGAAAAAGACCATCGAGGAATGGAGGTAGGGAAGAAGAACATTGCCATGTTTGCTCCCCTCGTTGTTGGTCCAATTATTGGGGGATGGATCTTAACTGTTTTTAATTATCCAGTTTTATTCACCTCAGTTTTGCTCGTTCTTTCAGCTTCAGCTATCCCTCTCTTTCTTTCCAAAGAAATCCATGAAATTTACACTGATTCTTATGAGAAAGCCTGGGGCAGAATTTTCAAAAAAGAGAATCGAAGGACTTCTTTAGCCTTTGCCTTCAATGGCATGGAAGTTGCGATAAATTTTTATTTGTGGCCTCTCTTTATGACTATTCTAGCTATCCAATTTGTAGCGATGGGTGGAATCACCTCTTTTGCTTTGGGATTTTCAGCCATTTTTACTTTATATATGGGAAAAATTACTGATAAGCTCAACCGGCCTAGACTTTTAAACATTGGATCCTTTTTAACCTCAGCAGCCTGGATAATAAAATTTTTTGTGGTGACCCCCTTCGGTGCTTTCTTATCCCACACCCTTTATAGAATTTGCCGAACCACAGCTGGAATTCCTTTCCAGACTATCCTTTATGAGAAGGCAGCTTTAAAAGGAGAAGAAGCGGATGAATTCATAATCTATCGAGAAATAATTATAAATATTTCCAGATTCTTTTTATTTTTGGTTTTGGCAATATTTTTCTTTTTTGTTCCAAAAATAAATTTCGCTTTCCTAATAGCAGCAATATTTTCTTTAGGTTTTATGTTGTTAGGAGATTTGCCTAAATTTAAATTAAGATGGAGATAAAACAGCGAGTTTTAATTAGTGTCTGGGATAAAACAGGAATAGTTGGTTTTGCTAAAAGCTTAGTTACACTAGATTGGGAGATAATATCAACTAGCGGAACAGTAAAAATTTTAAAAGGAGCAGGAATTACGGTAATCCCAGTTGAAAAAGTTACGGGGAACCCCGAAGCCTTTGGAAGACTGAAAACAATTTCTTTTCATATTGCAGGGGCTTTATTATATGATCGAAAAAACAAAATACATTTAAAACAAGCAAAAAAGTTTGACATTCTGCCAATTGATATGGTGGTTTGTAACCTTTATCCTTTTGAAAAAGTTATTGCTCAAAAAAGTTTCACTTTTAAGAAAGCTATTGAAAATATCGATATTGGTGGGGTAACTATGATTCGGGCAGCAGCTAAAAATTATAAATATGTGACAGTGGTAATTGACCCCAAAGATTATAATAGAATCATAAAAATTCTCAAACAGAAAAAAGATATTCCGGCAGGAATTCGATTAAAATTAGCTCAAAAAGTTTTTCAAAGAACAGCTGAATATGATAAAAATATAGCTAAATTTCTTAAAAATGCCCTTCAGAAATAAATTTAAAATAAGATGAAAAATCAATCCATCGGAAAAAAAGATCCAAAAATTGCGAATCTCATTGAGGAAGAAAGAAAGAGGCACAATCTGACTCTCCATTTGATTGCTTCAGAAAATTATCCCTCTAAAGCAGTGAGAGAAGCTTTGAGTTCAATTTTTGTAGTTAAATATTCAGAGGGAAGGCCTTTCAAAAGATATTACGGTGGCACAGAAAATATTGATAAGTTAGAAAGTTTAGTTGAAGAAAGAGTGAGAAAGGTTTTTCGTTTGAGTAAAAAATGGGCAGTTAATGTCCAACCTTATTCTGGTTCTCCAGCAAATTATGCAGTTTTAAGAGGGTTACTAAAGCCAGGCGATAAAATTTTAACCTTGCCTTTATCTCACGGAGGACATTTAAGCCAGGGGACAAAGGTTTCTTTATCTGGCCAAGATTTCAAAGTTTCTCATTATTTTTTAAGTAAAGAGGGCTTTTTAGACTACAAAGAAATTGAAAAAATAGCAAAAAAAACGAGGCCAAAATTAATTATCACAGGTTATAGTGCCTATCCGAGAAAAATTAATTTCAAAAAATTTGCCCAAATTGCCAAAAAAGTTCAAGCTTATCTCTTAGCTGACATTGCCCATATTTCTGGTTTAATAATAGGCAGAGTCCATCCCAGTCCCTTCCCTTTTGCTGATGTGGTAATGACTACTACACATAAAACTCTCAGAGGGCCAAGGGGAGCAATAATTATTTGCAAAACTGAGCTAAAACAAAAAATCTTTCCTAAAGTTTTTCCTGGATTACAAGGCGGTCCCCACAATCATACAATTTGTGCCATTGGAGTAGCTTTGAAAGAAGCTCAGAGTATTCAATTTAAAAAATATACAGCTCAAATTATAAAGAATGCCAAAACTTTAGCTAAAGAACTTAAAAAATACAATTTTCATTTAATTTCTGGGGGAACTGATAATCATTTAATTTTAATTGATTTAATGAATAAAGGAATTTCTGGTAAAGAAGCCCAGGATAATTTAGAAAAAGCCGGGATAATTGTGAATAAAAATTCTATTCCCTATGACAAAAGGAGTCCTTTTAACCCTTCAGGAATGAGAATAGGTACTCCAGCATTAACCACAAGAGGAATGAAAGAAAAAGAGATGAAAAAAATTGCCGCTTGGATAAATGAAGTAATTTCCAATCCCAAATCTTATTCAAAAATCAAAAAAGAAGTTATAAAACTTTGTAAAAAATTTCCTTTATCGTGAAAATATTAGATGGCAAAAAAATAGCAGAGAAAATTCTAGAAAATCTGAGAAGAGAAATCAAAAAATCTAATTTAAAATTGGGATTGGCCATTATCCAAGTAAGAGAAAACCCAGTTTCTGAAATTTTTATTAAGCAGAAGAAAAAAGCCTGCGAGCAAGTTGGAATCAATTTTAAATTATATAAATTTGAGAGAAAAATTAGTCAAAAGAGACTTAAAGATGAAATGAAGAAAATTGTTAAAAATCCAAAAAATTCTGGAATAATAGTCCAATTACCTTTGCCAAGGCACATCGTCGCTGATGAAATCTTAAATCTTATTCCTTTTCAAAAAGATATTGATGTTTTATCAAAAGAGAGTTTAGGGAAATTTTATCAGGGAACTCTACCAATTTCACCCCCCGTTGTCGGAGCTGTTTCTCATCTTTTGAAGAATTATAAAATAAAAATTCAAGGGAAAAATATAGTTTTAGTTGGAGCAGGAAAATTGGTAGGCCTGCCTCTAACTTTGTGGATTTTAAAAGAAAAGGGGAATTTGACAGTGGTTAATGAATTAACTCCTGATATTTCTTCTTTTACTGAAAAAGCTGATATTTTAATTTCCGGGGTGGGAAAACCAAATTTAATTAAAGGAAAAATTATAAAAAAAGGAGCAATAGTTATTGATTGCGGATCTGGTTATAAGAAAGGAAAATTATTAGGAGATGTAGATTTTAAAAGTGTCTCCAAAAAAGCAAGTTATATTACTCCGGTTCCAGGTGGAATAGGACCTTTGACCGTAGCTTGCCTAATTGAAAATTTAATTAGACTAAATATCTGATTCAAAAATGGATTTATTTATCTTCCAACAAATTAATCAATTGGTTTTTAGATGGCTTTGGCTAGATACCTTGGCAATTTTTTTTGCAAAATATTTCGGATATGTTTTAGTTTTTTTATTGCTTTTATTCTTGGTAAAAAATTTCAAAAAATACTGGCCAATGATAATTCAAGCTTTTCTTGCAGCCATTTTAGCAAGGTTAGTTATTGTAAGTGTTATTCGTTGGCTTTTCGATCGACCAAGACCATTTGTGGAAAATCATGTGAATTTACTTGTGGATCGAGTGAATCAATCAGCTTTTCCCTCTGGCCATGCTGCCTTCTTTTTTGCCATTGCCACGATTATTTATTTCTATAACAAAAAGGCTGGCCTCTTGTTTTTTGGAGCCAGTTTTTTCATTAGTTCAGCTAGAGTCTTTGTTGGAATTCATTGGCCCTCAGATATTTTGGCTGGGGCTTTAGTCGGAATTCTTTCCGCCTATCTTTTAATAAAGATTTTTCAGAAAACTTGTCTTCTTAAATAATTTTTTATAAAATAGAATAAGATGCCTACTTTTGATTTCCAAACAATTTTGCAATCTATTCTTCAGTGGTTTTTAAGCCCGGGTCTGAAAATTTTCGCAATTATTATTGCAGGTATTATTGTATATAAAATTTTTAAGAAATTTAGCTTACGCCTAATAGGAGTTATAACTAAGAAAACTTACGCTGACCAAGATAACAAGGCTTTAGAGAAAAGAACTCAAACCCTAGCTCAAATCTTTTTGATGGCCGGGAAAATAATGATTATATTGGTGGTTACCATGATGATTCTTCCAGAATTTGGAATCAATATTGGAGCACTTTTGGCTGGAATAGGAGTTTTAGGGTTGGCAATTGGCTTTGGTTCTCAAAGCCTGGTCAAAGATATAGTTTCTGGCCTCTTTATTCTAATCGAAGACCAGTATCGAGTAGGAGACTGGGTTAATATCGATGGCACAGAGGGAAAAGTAGAAGATATTAATCTCAGGCGAACCACCCTTCGAGGGTTGAATGGCGTTCAATATTTTATTATCCACAGTACTATTAAGAAAGTTTCTAATTTGAGTAAAGGATTTTCTCGAGTAGATATGAATATCGCTTTGGGTTATGAAGTTAATCTTGATAAGGCAATAGAAATTATAAATAAAACTGGCAAGGCCTTAGCTCAAGATACTCAATTTCGCGCCCTTATTACAAAACCCCCAGAAGTTTTAGGAGTGGAAAATATTGAAGGGGATAAGGTATCATTAAGAATTCTAGGTGATACCAAACCCGGGAAACACTGGGAGGTTGCCAGAGCATTGAGAAAGAGAATTAAAGAAGCATTAACTAAAGAAGAAATAACAATGAAATAGAAATCCTATTGGAGCAATTTTAATAAAAAGGCCCTAAAAAGGGCTTTTTATTTTATGCCGCGGGTGGGAGTCGAACCCACACAACCTTTCGGTCATACGATTTTGAGTCGTACGCGTAAACCAATTCCGCCACCGCGGCTCAATTCAAATTTATCATTTTTTGACTTTCTGGTCAATTTCAGCATTACATTCTTTATTTGAACACTTGATTTGTTTCCTTTTTGTCTCAACTAAAAGTGAGTTACATTCTGGGCATTTTTCTCCGGTAGGCCTATCCCATAAAGCAAAATCACATTTTGGGTATGTATTGCAAGCGTAAAAAATTTTTTTCTTTTTCGTCCTTTTTTCAATAATTTCGCCTTTTTCACATTTTGGGCATTTTATTCCCAAAGTTTTTCTTTCAAGAGATTCTGTATATTTACATTTTGGGAATTTACTGCAGGAATAAAATCTCCCAAATTTCCCCAGTTTAATTAAAAGAGAGGAGCCGCACTCAGGGCAAGTTTTTTCAGTTGGCTCATCAGTAATTTCTTTTTTTGAAACTTCTTCGTATTTTTTTTGAAGATTCTCTTCAAAAGGATTATAAAATTCTCTCAAGATTTTCACCCATTTTTCTTTTCCCTGGGCAATTTTATCTAAATTATCTTCCATTTCAGCTGTAAATTGGATATTAACAATTTTTGGAAAATGCTTTACTAAGAGATCATTAACTACAATTCCTATTTCGGTTGGCCGAAATTTTTTCTGATCATTTTTTTCGATATAATTTCTTTCTTGAATTGTTGAAATAGTGGGGGCATAGGTTGAAGGTCGGCCAATTCCATTTTCTTCCAAAGTTTTAATTAAAGTAGCTTCCGTATATCTTGGAGGAGGCTGGGTGAAGTGCTGGGAAGGTAGTAATTTTATAAGTTCTAAAGTTTCATTTATTTTTAGTAAAGGGAGTTCGGTTTCTTCGTATTTAATTGGGTAAACCTTTAAAAAGCCCTCAAATTTTAAAATTTGACCAGTAGCTCGAAACGTGAAATTCTTAGCTTCAATATCTATCGTTGTTGAATCAAAAAAAGCTTGTGCCATCTGGCAAGTAATAAATCTCCGCCAGATAAGGTCATAGAGTTTAAGTTGATTTTGGTCTAATTTTTCCTTGCCCTCCATAGCTTTCTTGTCCGCCGAAGATTTAACGGAGGCGGAAGCGAAGGAGGAAGGAGAGCTATCTGGGTATGTAGGCCTAATGGCTTCGTGAGCTTCTTGCACTCTTCCTTTTGCTTTGTATCTTCTCAAAAACCCAGCCCAGTATTCTTTTCCATAATTTTTAATAATAAATTTTTTCGCAGCAAAGAGCGATAGATCGGAGAGATTTAAAGAGTCTGTTCTATGGTAAGTGATAAATCCCCGTTCATAAAGACTCTGGGCAATCCCCATAGTAAATTTAGCTGGAAACCTGAATCTTTTCCAGGCTTCCTGTTGTAAGGTGCTGGTGGTGAAAGGGGGAAGAGGATTTCTCTTAATTTCTTTTTTTTCGATATTTATTACTTTGTATTCAGCTCCTTTTAAATCTTTAATAATTTTCTCTGCCTCCTTTTTTGTCTTAATTCCTAATTTAGGAATGGTTTCCCCCTCTTTTTTAATCAATAGAGCTTCAAATTCCCTAACTCCAACTTTCGGAGATCGTAACTCCGAAAGTTTTCGCAGGAGAGTCGTGATGGTCCAATATTCTTGAGGAATAAAATTTTCAATCTCTCTTTCTCTTTCTGCCACAAATCTTACTGCTACCGATTGCACTCTTCCTGCTGATAGACCCCTTGCCACTTTTTTCCACAAAAAGGGAGATAATTTATAGCCAACGATTCTGTCAAGTATTCTTCTTGCCTGTTGGGCATTAACTAATTTCATATCAATTTTTCTAGGATTTTTTAGTGCATCAGTAATCGCTTTTTTAGTGATCTCATGGAAAACAATCCTTGAGGCCTCTTTTAATCCTAAAGCTTGGATTAAATGCCAGGCAATGGCTTCCCCCTCTCTATCTTCATCAGTTGCTAAAATAACAACTTCTGCTTTTTGAGACCCTTCTTTTAAATATCGAATTACTTTTCTTGACTTTGTCGGGATAACATATTTGGGTTCGAAATCTTTCTCAATATCAACGCCAAATTCACCCTTTGGTAAGTCTCGAACGTGGCCCATAGTTGCTTCAATTTGATACTCTTTACCAAGAAATTGTTTTAGAGTCCGCGCCTTTGTGGGGCTTTC